>JAXHMJ010000002.1:600000-900000 GCA_034521575.1 candidate division KSB1 bacterium | reverse complement strand
GAGATCAATGCCAATTATTCAGATATTTATCTTTTGGACCCGGGGACAGAGACCGAGCCCTATCGCGAGGAAAAACACTGGTATCAGCTCTATCGTTCCGGCGCCGATTTGACGATAGATCATGAAAGTGGTTTGGGACGTTCTGTGCTCAAACTGCATGGAAATTTCGGGCGGCACCGTATTTTTGACGGCTGGCGATCGAATGATCAAACATTGGGAGTCATGTTTTATCACAATATGGAATTGTGGCGGGGCAACACCACGACGGCGGGACTGGATTACAAGCAGTACGGCGGAGATGCGGAGGACACGATCAACAAGGTTCCTTATATCCAATATGATGAAAAATTCATGAGGGAATACGCCCCGTATGTCCATATGCAGCAGTTGTTGTACCATCGCTTTATTCTTTCCGCCGGTTTGCGCATGGAGCAACATGAGCTGTATGGTTCGCAAGTTCTGCCCAAACTCGGGTTGGTGTCGCATCTGACGTCAAATACATCGGTACGTGTATCCGCGTCAAAAGGCTTTCGCAGTCCTGCGATTCGGGAATTGTATGTGTTTCCGCCGCGCAATAAAGACCTGAAACCGGAAGAGATGTGGAATTCTGAATTCGGAATTCGACATCGAATCGGTGATCGCGCTGTTTTGGAAGGTGTGGTATTCCGCGCAAAAGGCAGCAATATGATTAGAATGAATTTTATAGGCGGCAAACCGCAATTTCAGAATTCAGGAGATTTTGTCCATACCGGATATGAGCTGAGCGCCCACTGGTTACCTTTAAATGATCTCCAGGTTACGGCTTCCTGGTCGGATATGGACCTAAAAGACGAAACCCGTGGATATCCGGAACGAAAACTGACATTGAATGCCGGCTATGTTTATAACATTGCCCGTTTCTCGGTATCTCTGCTGCACGCACGCGACTTGTTCGGTTCCGATGGTCGACAGGATCCGTTGCCGGATTATACGATTGTCAACACCAGCGCTTCAGTTCAGATTTGCAAGTCGGTATCTCTGGCGCTGCATTTGAAAAATGTGCTGGACAGCTCCTATCAAACCCTGCTGGGGTATCCGATGCCCGGACGTAGGCTGCTCACCCGTCTCAATTATTCGTTCTGATATGCCGGGAATGACCAGACATATCACACTGAGCGCTATGTTTATGGCGCTCAGTGTGCTGTTTCCGATTCTGTTTCATGCTGTTGGGCTGGGTCCGTTTTTTCTGCCCATGTTCTGGCCCATTGCCATCAGTCTGTTTTTTTTGCCGTTCGGATTTGCTGTGGCTGTGGCGGCGCTTTCGCCACTAATTTCTACGCTGATTACCGGCATGCCGCCTGTTTCTCCGCCTATTATTTATATCATGATCGCAGAATTAACGGTGATGGCTGTTGTTGCCAGAGCACTGTTTAATTCGACAAAACTGGGGGTGTTCTGGGTCCTGGCAGCCGGTCTTGTCGCCTCCAGAATCGTATTGTTTTTTATGGTAACGGTTTTGGCGTCACTATTGGGGCTTCCGGAAGCGTTTACTTCCATCCTTTGGGTCCTGAGGGGGGCGCCGGGACTGTTGATGATACTGGTTGTCGTACCGATTCTGGTGCGTCGTATATCCCATCATTCAGTCTTTATGCAGCGCCGATAACAGGGAACCCGACTCGAATAAATCATAAAAAGGTGAAACAAAGATTGGGTTCACCCGTACTGGATATTTTAAAGGGGCGCGTTCCTCTGTATAAAACAAACATGATAATTTTGAGGAGATGAAATGCAAAAGCTGTTTGCAGTTAGTTGGATTATTGTATTTATATCAGGCGTTCTATCCGCCCAAAGTTCGGGTACGATCAGCGGATTCGTCTATGATGATCAGACCGGGGAAGCGCTGATCGGCGCCAATGTCTTTATACCGGATACGTATATCGGTTCTTCGACCAATTCTATGGGGTTTTTCTCGATCCCGGATATTCCGCCCGGTTCCTATGAATTGACGTGCCGATACATGGGCTATAAAACCCGGCTTCAAGACATCAAAGTGAGACCGGGGCGCAAACAAGAAATCGAATTTTTTCTCAAACCAGCTGCAATTTATTCAGAAAAAGTGACCGTGGTCGCGGATTCGGCGCGCACCAGTACAAAGTTGTACCGTAAACCGATATCTGAAATCAGCGTGACTCCGCGGCAGATTGAGAGCATACCCCAGGTTGTGGAAGCCGATTTACTGCGATCATTGCAAACCATGCCGGGGATCGCGGCAGTCTCTGACTTTTCGTCTGAACTTTATGTGCGCGGCGGCACACCGGATCAGAATTTGTATCTGATTGACGGTACGGACGTATATAATCCCGAACATTTATTCGGATTATTTTCAACGTTCAACACAGATGCCATCAAGCATGTCGAGATTTCCAAAGGCGGATTCGGGGCCGAATACGGGGGACGATTGTCCTCGGTGCTAAATGTGACCAACCTGGACGGCAATCGGCGCAGTTATACCGGAAAAACCAGTATCAGCCTGTTGTCCGCCAAAACCACCCTGCAGATGCCGCTGGGTGATCTCGGAGCCTTGTCCGGGTCGTTTCGCCGAACCTATTTTGACAAAACAGTTGCCAAACTTCCGGCTTTTAAAGATGAGAACATACCGAATTATTATTTTTATGATGGACATCTGAAAGCGTATCTTGATCTGGGCCCTCACGATAAACTGACACTGAGTGTATACAAAGGCCAGGACGATATGGATCAGGTTTTTGATGCCGAGAATGACAATTCGCAATCTTTATTATACCGCTGGGGAAACACCACAGCCAGCGCCCGCTGGACTCATATATTTTCGTCAAAGCTGTTTGCAAATTTTTGGTTGACATCCAGTTCTTTTGATTCCTATTTTGAATTTGCAGACAATATTGATGAGACCAACAATATTGATGATCGAACATTAAAGGGGAATTTAGAGTATTTTTATAATCAAAAGCTGAATGTGAAAGCGGGATTCGAATTCAAGCAGCTAAACGGGGTATACACATCTGTGTTTCCCGGTGGTGAAACCGATGTCACACAGTCACCGGTGCATGCTGCGGCTTATATTCAGACAGAGTGGACACCGAGTCCGTTGTTCGAACTGCAGGCCGGACTGCGCTATAACGCGTCCTGGAATAATGTAAACCAGCAGGATATCGATCCGCGTCTGAGCTTGAAATACCGTCTGTCTGAAACCGTTAATTTAAAGGCGGCAACCGGGCGATACCATCAGTATTTATTCCGGATTCCCAGACTGTTTGTGGCTGACATCTGGTCCGCCTCAGATCAGTATTACGATGTTTCTCAGTCCGATCATTATATTGTGGGTTTGCAAAAAGAAGTTGCGGAGAATTATTCTTTGGAAATAGAGGCATATTATAAAAACTATGACAATATCTACCATTTTGATCCGTTTTTCTGGATTGATTTGCGTCCGGACAGCTACAATGACAAAGGCGAACCCCTGTATACCAGCGCCAAGGGACTCTTTCATTCCGCCAGCGCTAAAGCGTACGGGCTGGAGGTGTTGATGCGCAGAGATCAGGGACCGTTGACCGGCTGGCTGTCTTATACACTCGGGCGGGTTGAAAATACGGTTCCCGAGTTGAACAGCGGCAATGTGTTTGTTCCCCGGCATGATCGGACTCATACGTTGAACCTTGTCAGTAACATTGATGTAAAAAATGCGCTGCGGGGTTTGCGGGGTCAGCCGATGCACGCCGATAAAAAAAGCTGGCAGTTTGGAGTCAATTTTGTCTATGCAAGTGGTCAGCCGATTACGACGACCAAGTCTGTGTATGTGACGCAGCGGATGCCGGATCAGGCTTTTTATACCGGCTATTATTTATATCCAACCGAGCGCAATAATTTCCGGCTGCCTCCGTACGTACGCCTGGATTTGAGCATGACCTATAAGCGCCAATTTAAAAATTTTCGGCTTGAACCTTATCTTCAGATATTCAATGTAACCAATCGCAGAAATGTGTGGTTTATCGATTATCAGGATGAACTGAACGATAATCGAATTGTACAGAATATCGATACCCAGGGCATGTTACCCATACTGCCTTCAATCGGAATGAATCTGATCTTTTAACAAAGGAGACTGATTGTGAAACGTTTATATATAAATTTTGCAAGTACCGTCATGATATGCATTCTGGCCTGCGGGGATGTGCCGGTCAATGTCGATCAGGATACCTATAATCCCAAAATTGTTGTCGACGGTTATCTTTTTGCCGGAAAACGTCCGGCCGGTATCCGTATATCCAGAAACTATCCTCTGAATAGGGAAATCAACATGAGCGATTTTATTCTGACAAACGCGGCGGTCAGTGTCACGGATTTGCAAACCGGTGAGGTTTACCCTCTGACTTTTAACCCGTTGGCCATGAGTTTTCAGTATGACGGAACCGATTGTATTGTGCAAAGCGGTCAATCCTATCGCCTGCATGTGCAGGCGCGTGTTGACGGCCAACAGCTCTCCGCATCCAGCGTCACGCATGTACCGCAAACCGGATTTGAGATTCAAGAGTCCGCATCCAATCTGGAGCCGCGTCAATATGATTCAGCAGTGGCGAACAGCGACCGTTTTCAAATAGCCTTTAATCGGTCACCGTCAACCGGCTCGTATATTGCATCCATCGTGGCTCTGGATGCGTCAGTGGAAAATTTTATCGAAAAAAATGTTCTCGGATTGGACAAAGATGAACTCGATGATCTTTCGGATACTGATGAACAGCAATTCTTTAACTATACCAAAAATCAATGGCAATGGCATCAGACCCGCGTCGGAAATGGAAAAGAGTTGTCTGTGCTGGATATCGAGTGGTTTTCGACCTGGTTTTACGGCAAATATCAAGTGATTTTATACGCTGCTGATCAAAATTTTACGGATTATCTATTGACGGCTGATAATATTCAGGAAATAGACGGCAACCTGCTGGAACCCCGGTTCCATTTTAAAGGTGACGGAATTGGTGTGTTTGGATCGGCTATTGGTGATACCACAGAGTTTGAAATTTTGCGATAAAAGATGTATCCGGGCTGCAAAAGTTCGGCCCGGATCAAATCCGGAAAAATATCAGCTATACGAAATAAACAAGCTGTTTATATTTGTTCATAGAGTAAAGCCCTGAATTTTAGACCTCCGAGAATGCATATTTTGCGACCGTATTCGAGTCTGTATATAAAAATAATATAAAAGGAGGTTTGCATGCGATCTGTCAAAAAACATTATCTGGCCATTCTTTCCGTCGAACTGGATGATCTCAAAGAAGACATTGAGCATCTTATCACAGAACTGGAACAAAGTAAAAAGCAGCATCGCTGTACCGAACATGTTTTTCTGCATAACCTGACTCTGTTTCGCAATGAGCTTTTAGGGGTAAACGCATTTCATAAAATCCTGGATGAAATTGATCCGGCCGACTATGCGACACTGGAAGAGATGATACACGAGATTAAAACGAGATTCAAATTGCGGGTTGAAATGTACGGATTGGCACAAGTGATTAATATATTGATCGAACGCAAATTGAACAAAGTGGCCAGGTATGTGGGACTGGGGCAAATAGCAGCAGAGCATGAATAAAAATGCATCGATCGATTTTTTTAATCGTCTGAGGGGTGGGAGACCGTTCTGAACGTTTATAATGCAACTATCGGGGCAATACTTATATTTTGTTTGCATATTGTTTAAAATAGTGGTAGATTCCGTCATAAAAATTAAATTATACCATTAATTCAAGATCGAGTAGGAGGGGAGTTCTATGAAGTCTTTATGTCTGATGGTTGCAGGGATTCTTACTGTTTGTTCGTTGTACGCGCAACCCACTTTTACCGGTTATCTTTATGAGGGCCCGGAGGGATCGACCTCGCGTCCGATTGAGGGAAGCACAATAAGACTATTGAATGTAGAGTCTGGCAGCGGTGTGCTTTTGGATACTGATGTGACATCCGCAGACGGATCTTTTTCCGTATCCATCAGTGGTTCAACCACTCCCAAAACGATTCGTATTGTCCAGGATGACTTGCCGGGACACACATCGATTGCCGCTCAAACAATTGGCGGTAGTGTGTTTAATTCTACCGCAGTAGAATATACGGGCAGTCAAATTCTCAATGGCCCGTATCACGGCAATAACTTTTGGGACAACCCACCCAATCGTGCGCCGGTTGCTGACGCCGGCGGACCTTATCACGGACTGGTCGGACAATCCGTTAGACTGGACGGATCGGGCTCATATGATCCGGATGAGAGGGATTACATCGCTCAGTGGTTATGGGATTTGGATGAGGACGGCATGTTTGGCGATTCGGATGAGGAGACGTTTAATCAGACCTGGGCCGCCCCCTTTGAAGGTCAGGTGTATCTTCGGGTTTATGATTCACATGATCAAAAGGATGAGGATTCGGCCAGTGTGATCATCTCGGAGAACTGGGATTTTGGCGACGCGCCGGCGCCGTATCAAACCACGTATGCGGATAACGGCGCCTCACATCGACGCGGCAGCGCTGTGCTGGGATCAGAGTGGGACGGGGAAAGCAGCGGCAGTCCGTCCGCCAATGGTCTGGGCGATGATACCAACGGCTCGGATGATGAAGACGGCATCCATTTCGAATCCATGACACTGTATCCCGGACAAACCTTGACGGTTCCCTTTACCGTCAAATATCAACCGACCGAAGGCATGCCGCCGCTGGGTGGCGCCGCTACTGTTTCTGTATACGGCTGGATGGACTACAACCATGACGGTGAATGGGATGCGGGTGTTGGTTCTGAGGAAATGATTTGCGAGCAGAGCATGACTGTATCATCCGCCTTGCCTGTTTATAATTCAAGTTTTACATTTACGGTTCCCGGGGACGTCGAGCCCGGGCATACCTACGCCCGGTTTAGATTATATGTAAATGATGCAGATCCCGGCGGTCCTGTTGATTTTATTTCTTCTGTCGGTCACGGCGGTGAAGGTGAAGTTGAGGATTATTTTTTGAATATTCTGCCAGCAAGGGATAGAGATTACGGTGATGCACCGGATTCCTATCCTACACTGGAAGCGGATGGAGGCGCCTGTCATTTTGTTGGCGCTCTTTCATTGGGTGAACATATTGATGCAGAAATTGACGGTATACCATCAGCGTTGGCAAGGGGTGATGATGATCATGGAATCGATGATGAAGACGGAGTCACATTCAGCAGAACTTTTTTTCACCGGGATGATGAAATTGATGTGCAGATTACTATACACTCTGAAGATTCATCAAAACATTGTTTGGTCCAGGGCTGGGTGGATTTTAACCAGAACAATGTTTTTGATTCGGATATGCTGGGATACAATGAACTGGTATATTTTTCCAGTGATGTGGTATCTGCGGGTGCGACAGCCACCCATGACTTTACACTGGAAATCCCTGAAGATGCCGAGTTTGGGCGTATAGCAGCACGTTTTAGATTATTCACCGGCCCGGATGCTTCCGAAGTGGTGCAGTGGAATGTTAATTCTCCGACCGGAATGGGAGGATATGGCGAAGTCGAGGACTATATGCTTCAGTGTTCTCCCCGCCAGACGGTGCAGGTCTATGATCTTGGCGATGCACCCGAACCGTATCCAACCCGCTGGGAGGATGAAGGTGCGGCACATACTGTGCATCCATTCGTACGACTTGGAGAGCTGATTGATCACGAGGGAGACGGACAACCGCATCGAACAGCTGAAGGTGATGATGATTCCGGAGAGAATGATGAAGATGGCACTACTTTGCCCCGGATGGACTATTATCCCGGTGGAACATTGGAACTGACCACACAAGTTCATTCAAATGCGCCCGAAGGCACTGAATTGTATTATTATCTGATACGCTGGATCGATTTTGATATCAGCCACACCTGGGATGAAGATGAAATGTTCTTAACCGGCCCATTTTTGATGACCGGAGGTGATACAGATACCTGGCCTCGTAGCATCCCGATCCCGGAGGATGCTGAAATCGGACATACTTTTATGCGCACCCGTTTATTTGTTTCAGACAGTCAAAATACGGAATTTGATCTGCTTCCAACAGGATATGGAGGAGATGGAGAAGTAGAAGATTATTTTCTGGTGTGTATTGATCGGGAGGGTACCGATTACGGCGATGCCCCGGTCGGCTATCCGGAAGCCTGGAATCCGCTCGGCGGTCCCTGGCTTGGCGGTGCGAGTGATCGACCGGATGACGACAGCGGTATGCAATGGAATATGATCGCTGTGGGTGATGATGAGGACGGCAATGATGATGAAAACGGTTTGACCGGCTCTTTTTTGGCGCCGGGCGTTCCGTCTGTTGTGTTTGTTAATATCACGCCGTTTCAGGATCATGATGCCGATCAGGTGTCCATGCAGTTGTGGATCGATTATAACCGCAACGGGCAGTTTGATGAAGGGATGGGAGAAACCGTCACGTCCAGGACTTTTTCGCGTGAACATTTTGACGGCATTGTTTCACAACGCATCCCCGTACACTTTATCACCCCCGGTTTCGTTACGCCCGGCCCCATCGTTGCGCGCTGCCGAATCTCTGTGGGCAACTCGGCGATGGTGATGATGCCGCCGTATGGTGAGGGTCTGGCCGGTGAAGTTGAGGATCATATACTGCAAGTACATGAGCTGTCAATGGATTTTGGTCAGGTCGCCGTGATCGGATTCAAGTTCAATGATTTGAACAGAGATGGCATCCTGTCCGGTGGGGATGAGGGACTGGAAGGCTGGAGAATGTATCTGGATGCCAATGACAATGCTCGGCTTGACCCCGGTGAAGCGTCAGCCGTGACCGATCATCGAGGATTGTTTGCTATTATTGATCCGGATTACGGACATTACAAACTGCGGGAACAGCTGCAGCCGGGCTGGCGGCAGGTTTATCCGGGCCCGATTCCGTATTACGATATCAATATCGATGCGGATGATTTTTATGCGCCGTATATATTTGGAAATGTTTTGACCGAGTTGCCGGGGGGTACGGATACTCTCAAATGGGCGCAACCGCCCCTGCTGCCCTTGCGGGCTCCAAGAGACTGGTTTGAAGGAAAAGCCATATCCAGCCGATTCGGTTCGCATCTTTTAGCCGATGACTGGTATTGCAGCAATTCTGAACCCGTAACCGGCGTAACCTGGTGGGGTGCGTACGATAATTGGGATGAAACAACCCCGCCTGCGAATGCACCTGACAGCTTTCTCATTGCCATCCTTGATCATGAAACGACAACCGAGGGCGAAGGGCCGGCCAATGGAATATACGGCTGGCTGGTCGGCCGGGATCAGTTTACCGAGACGCTGGAAGACAGCATTCACGTACCGGGTAGCTCCGATGATCCTCAAAGTTGTTTCAAATATACCTATCATATTCCGGATGATGCGGACTGGTTCTATCAGCTTGGTGATTCCAACCATTACTGGATCTGCATTGCACCGATTTATGAGGATATTCCTGATGCGAATGAATGGGGCTGGGTCTCGCGTCAGCATTATTTTCACGAGGATGCGGTGCGGATTACCGAACCGGTGAATACCGCCGAGCCTGTGGAAATTACTGAATACGCCCCTGTAGGAACTGATGTGGATCTGGCTTTTCTGCTGCATACCAACCGGTACGGCGTCCAGTATGACTTTGGCGATGCAGCCGGGGTACTTTATCAAACCCTGGATGCCCACAACGGCGCCAAACATCTCCAGTCCCCGGATGTGTATCTTGGTGAATTCATTGACATGGAAAAGGATGCCGGGATTCTGAACAACGCTACAGGTGATGATGCCCGGGGTGTGGATGATGAAGACGGCATCGAAGAGCCGATTGTTTTATTAACCGGTGAAAACTTTTACAGTTGGATGGATGTGTCTGCTGCCGGATATCTGAACATCTGGATTGACTGCAACAGTGACAGCGCCTGGAATGACGGGTTTGAACATGTACTGCAGGATTATGAAATGGATGCAGGACAGGATTTGGTGGCCGTCCCTGTTCCTGCTGTTGCGGATTCCGGCAATACGATGATGCGCGTCAGATTCAGTACCGAACCCAACCTGCCGTATTACGGACTCGCATTGGACGGCGAGGTTGAGGATTATGCTGCTGTTATCAAGCCGGGAGATACAGCGCATCTGCCGGACACCTGGAAATCCGTACGAAACACCGGATATAATGCTACGATCGTCCTGCCGCTGTCGGCAGAACCGAGGGTGGATGACATATCTCTTGCAACCGGCAATTATGTGGGTGTGTTTAGCAGTGAAGGTATTTGCTGCGGTTATTCCAGATGGCAGGGTGAGAATATGCAAATTACGGCGTGGGGCGATGATCCTGCTACAGCGGATGTGGTTGAAGGATTTACAGCCGGTGAAGACATACAATACCGGGTGCTGCAACCCGAAACACAGCGGGAAATCCGTGATGTCCAGGTGACCTATTCCCAGGGCAGCGGTGTTTACCAGACTGATGCACTTTTTGTCATTGCAAGTTTCAATACTTCTTCTGATGTGACATTCGAAAAAGCATTCTCCACAGGCTGGAACGGATTTTCCTACAATATCACCAATGATGATAACAGAATCGATACCGCTCTTGAAGGCATTAGCAGTCATATTCAGATTATGAAAGACGGATTGGGAAATACCTGGCTGCCTGAATTTGGGATTAATAATCTCGGTGATCTGAATTTTACCAAGGGATATAAAGTATTGATGAAAACCGAACAGACAATAGAGGTCAACGGGACTCCTGTCGATTCGGACTTTTTGATTCAGCTGCAACGCGGCTGGAACATGATTGGTTATCTGCCGCAGTTCCCCGCTCCGGCGGCTTTCTGTTTCTCGGAATTAGGATCAAAACTTTTGCTGGCCAAAGATATGCAGGGCAATTCGTTCATTCCCGAATTTGGTATTAATACGATCGGTGAACTTGAACCCGGCGAAGCTTACAAGCTGTCCATGGCCGAATCCGCGAGTCTGAGATTTCCGCTGGTTGTGACGATATTGGGAAAATCAAAATCCACGCAAACCGCTCAACCTGTGCATTTCACCGTTAAAGGGAATACCGGCGAGAATGCCAGTCTGGTGATCCCGACATCCGCCAATCCGGTGTTCTCCGACGGTACCGCATTAAAAGATGGCGATGAAATCGGAGTTTTCAACTCGGACGGACTCTGCTGCGGCGCTTCGGTCTGGGAAGGAGATAATCTGCTGATCACCCTGTGGGGTGATGATGGTATGACATCAGTCAAAGACGGTTTTTACGCCGGAGACAGCTTGTACTTTAAAGTCTGGGACCATGAAACAGAATATGAGTACCGGGCGGAGGCGCAGGCTGATTCGATGCCGATTGTTTACCGGCCGGATCAGATGTATGTATTGACCGGATTAACAGGCGGCGCCGGAACAGCTGTGGATTCGAGAGCAGAGAGACCGGACAATTTTGTACTGAGACCGAATTTCCCGAATCCCTTTAATCCGGTGACCCGGATCAGTTTTGAGACCCCGGTGCGTACTCTTGTTAACATCAAAGTGTTTAACATGAGTGGCCAGTGCGTTGCGACTCTGATGAATAATGTGATGAATGCGGGGTATCACAGTGTTGAATGGGATGCTGCTCAACAGCCGTCAGGTGTGTATTTGTGCAAAATGACAGCTGAAATCGTTTTCCAGCACTCAAAAGATGCTGCTGATTAAATAGTATCAAGATTCCAACCGGCCGTCTGTTGAATACAGACGGCCGGGAATGAGGGGATGATCCAGCTCATTTATATTGTTATCCGCATTGAATGTTTAAAAAACTGTTTCTATTCCCCGAAAATGTTTTTATTTTATAAAACAATAAAAAGCAAACCATAGTCAGACGGGACAGGTTATGAATCGCGATAAAATGCTGGCGCAGCTTCAGGATCAAAAAGGTAAATGGGATATTATTATTATCGGCGGGGGAGCGACCGGAATGGGCGTTGCGGTGGATTCGGCCGCGCGAGGATACAAGACTCTGTTATTGGAAAAAGGTGATTTTAGTCAGGGTACCTCAAGCCGCAGCACAAAACTGGTTCACGGCGGCGTACGCTACTTACAGCAGGGAAACATTACGCTGGTTCTGGAGGCACTTCGCGAGCGCGGCATTCTGATGCGCAATGCTCCGCATCTGGTGAGTGATTTGCCGTTTGTTGTGCCGAATTATGACTGGTGGGAGGGACCTTTTTACGGAATCGGGCTCAAAATTTATGATATGATGGCCTGCAGGAGGGGCTCGGTAAATCAAAATGGATTTCCAAAGAAAAAACCATTGAGCGTATTCCGACGATTGAAACCAAAGGACTTGACGGCGGTGTTATTTATTACGACGGACAATTTGATGATGCGCGTCTGGTGATTAATTTGGCCCGTACTGCCGAAGAACAGGGCGCTGTTGTGGTGAATTACATGCCGGTAACCGGAGTGATGAAAGAGAATGAAATGATCTCGGGAGTGATCACCGTAGATCTTGAAACCGGCAGAGAATACGAATTGTCAGCGAAAGCCGTTATCAATGCCACCGGCCCGTTCGCAGACGGCGTTCGAAGGATGGATGATCCACAGGTGCAGCCGATGATCCAGCCCAGCCAGGGCATACATCTGGTCCTGGAACGCGAGTTTCTGCCCGGTGATACGGCTATCATGGTGCCGCATACGGCGGATGGCCGGGTGATGTTTGCCATTCCCTGGTACAATCACGTCATTGTCGGGACGACGGATACACCTGTAGAAACGCTTGATGTTGAACCCGTACCAATGGATGAAGAAATAGGATTTTTGCTCAAACATGCGGCGCAATATTTAAGCAAAGACCCGGATATGCAGGATATACAAAGCATTTTCACAGGGATTCGCCCCCTGGTTCTTGATCCGGAAACCAAAAATACAGCCGCGCTCTCCAGAGATCATGTACTTACTATTTCCAATTCCGGACTGGTTACTATTGCCGGCGGTAAATGGACCACTTACCGCAAGATGGCTCAGGATACCATCGAAAAAGCTGCGCTGGTTGCTAATCTGCCCTCAAAACCCTGCAATACTGAAAATCTGCTCATTCACGGTTACCATCAGCATGCTGAAATATTCAAAGAATTAAAACACTATGGGGCTGATGCGGTAGAAATCCGTAATCTGCTTCGGGAAGACAAGAACTTTGATGAGAAACTGCACGAGCGACATGATATCCGTGCCGGAGAGGTCGTGTGGGCGGTGCGTGAAGAAATGGCACGCACGGTAACGGACTTTTTAGCGAGACGAACGCGGGTATTATTCCTGGATGCCCGCGCAGCAAAAGAAATGTCACCCAAAGTGGCCAGAATTATGCGTAAAGAGCTTGTAAAATCAGCTGCCTGGGAGAAACAGCAAATTGAAGAGTTTGCCAAACTGACGAGAATCTATTTGCCAAATCTTTGAGTTCCCTGATCGATGAAAATGCACATGTGCAGGTTCTGTTCATGTTGTGCAATACTGCCAATTAACGATCATCGGGAAAAAGGCCCTGCTCACAGATACAGGACCTTTGTTATTTATATTGAATGAACTTGGGATGTAAAATAATCAACATAGCTTGTGTCATCAGTCTCGAGAAACTCATAATGCATCATCCGCTGATACAGCGAATCCCGATTTGCTTTCAATTCAGCGCTGCTGATATTTAAATCCGGATGATTCGCTGCATATGATTCAAAGGCGGTATAAAACTCGATAAAAATGGATTTGATGATCCAGTTATCCAGTTTGTCGTCAATATCGCTGGTATCAATTCCTGCCTTTATCCATTTGATTTCCTGTTCAGTGAATTCCTGCTCCAGAGGTATACCCCGGAACGGAAAGATAGTCTGGAATGTTTCACTGTAATAGAAAAATGTATAGAACCAGCGAAATGCCTTTTGCCAATGTGCCGAACTGCTTATCGCGACAGAATCATCCGGAAAAACGAGCTCCTGATTCATTTTTTCAACGGAAAAGAATGATTTATGGGCTGATACAAGATAGGTTGTATCCTGATTGCTTATGTTCTCCTCCAGATCAGTCTGTTCAGCAAAACTTGGGCAATCATCATTAATGGATTGGTGATGCTGATGCCAGGCGCATCTCATTTGATCGTAGCACAAATTGACAATAATTTTGTACAACCAAGTACTGAATTTTTTGCGGTTGTTAAATTTCTCCAGGTGTTTCCAGACCCGGATAAATGCTTCCTGTACGACGTCGTGTGCATTTTCCTCATGACACAATAGACGAAATGCCACTCTGAAAGCAAACATCTGATGCGCTTCAACCAACGATTGAAAGGCTATACTGTCTCCGGTTTGAGCTTTTTCTATGATTTCGCGCATGAATTCTTTTTGTGTGCTGTTCTGTTTTCATATGATACGATATAACAGTAAAAAGGTCAAAGAAATATATCCTGCAGACAAAAAGAATGGTTTCATTTTGCTGTTATGTTTTATATCTTGCAAAAATGAATGTCGGTTATTATCTGTTTTTGTAAAAAGAATAATCATTACATAATCTTGCGGAGATTGATCATGGACTTTGAGAAAAAACATATTGTTATTACCGGAGGATCGCGCGGCATTGGTGCCCAGGTGGCCCGCTGCCTGTCGCAGCAGGGGGCGGTGTTGTCGATTTTATATCATACCAACACAGAGGCTGCCCGCGGGTTGATCCAATCTCTTGGAGATGCGGCTGCTGTGTTTGCGTTTGAATGTGATGTGCGTGATCGGGATCAGGTTGCATCAGCATTCCGTGATATCTATGCTGATATCGGTACGATTGACGCATTGGTGAATAATGCCGGCGTCTGGCTCCCTACGCCCATAGATCACATTGAAAAAGAGATTCGCGACAAGATTGTGAATGTTAATTTAAATGGGGTCATGAATTGCTGTGAATCTGTTTTACCCTATATGAAATCCGGTGCAGCCATTGTGAACATATCGTCCACAGCCGGTCAACGCGGCGAACCCCGGTATTCCGCTTATGCGGCATCCAAAGGGGCCGTGATCAGCTATACCAAATCGCTTGCGGTAGAATTGGGAGCACGCAATATTCGGGTCAATGCCGTGGCGCCGGGATGGGTCTATACCGATATGACCAGAGACGCTATTGATGCACGCCGTGAAGAAATCCTATCCGAGATTCCTTTAAAACGAGTTGCCACTGTTAAAGATATTGCGGAACCTGTCTGCTTTTTGCTTTCGGACGGTGCCGGGTTCATTACAGGTGAAGTTTTAAATGTCAACGGAGGATCTGTATTGCGCGATGAACAACAGTTCTGATAGTTTACCGCTCGGCAAACTGGATCATGATCTGCTGGATCGTCTCATCAAAAAGTATACCCGGCACTCCGATCGTGTAATACAGGGCGCACGATTGGGTGAAGATGCCACGGTTATCGAAATGACAGACCGGTATTTAATCTGTAAAACCGATCCTATCACGTTTGCAACTGATCAGATCGGTTATTATGCCGTGCATGTTAACATGAACGATATTGTCTGTATGGGCGGTGTTCCCAAATGGTTTATGGCGTCGATCATTCTGCCGGCGGGTACAACTCAAGACCAGGCCGACGGGATATTCAGGCAACTGTCAGAAACCTGTCAACAGGAAAATGTCATCTATTGCGGCGGACACACTGAAGTGACTGCTGATGTTCCGCGTCCGATCGTATCCGGTCATATGATTGGAGAAACGGATTTCGACGGACTGATTTTAAAAAAGAACGCACGGGTCGGAGACCGGCTTGTCCTGGCTCAGCCCATTGCTGTGGAGGGCACATCGATCATAGCCAGAGAACATGCTGCCGGGTTGAAAAAAAAATATTCACCGGAATTTATCAAAGCATGTCAAAATATGCTTTTCGACCCCGGGATTAGTGTAAAAAGAACCGCCCTTACAGCCGTTGAAACGGTCAATGTACATGCCATGCATGACCCCACTGAGGGTGGACTGGCAACCGCAGTATATGAACTGGCCAGTGCCGCCAATTTGGGAGTACGACTGGACCGCGACAGAATACCTGTTCTGGAATCTACTCAACTACTGTGCGGCGTCTATAATTTGGATGTTTTGGGGCTGATTGCCTCCGGGTCACTGCTGATTGCCTGTGCGGTTCCGGACGTGGATACGCTCCTCACTGCGCTGCAGGACCAGGGAATCGTTGCAGCTGATATCGGTGAACTGTTGCACCCGGACAAGGGGAAACGGATTTTGCAGGATGGAAAAGAGACAGAGCTGCCGATATTCAGTCAGGATGAGATTGTCAAGGTTTTCAGCTGAGCAATTGTATGATTGACCTGATATTTATTTTTTGAGGGCATCAACCCACTGGAAAAAAAGCAGATCCCTGGCTATGGATTCCGTGAAATCTGCTTTTTAAAAAAGGCGCGGATCATCAGAATTATTTTTTGCGTTTGGGACGATATACATGTGTGCTGGTTCCGTATATCATCTCGGCAGTTTCCATCAAAGTTTCAGAGAGAGTGGGGTGGGGATGGATGGTCATTTTAAGGTCTGTTGCGTTGGCAGCCATTTCGATGGCCAGGGTACCTTCGCCGATAAGTTCGCCGGCGCCCGGGCCCACAATTCCCATACCCAAAACACGTTCACTTTCCGGATCAATGATCAATTTGGTCAGACCATCTGTCCGGTCCATAGTCAACGAGCGTCCGGATGCCGCCCATGGAAAACGGGCGACCTGAATCTCGCGCTTCTGTTTTTTGGCCTGTTCCTCGGTCAGGCCGGTCCAGGCCAAATCTGGATTGGTAAATACGACCGCCGGAATCGCCGCCGGTTCAAACGCTGTTTTTTCTCCGGCAATGGCTTCAACGGCTGTTATCCCTTCATGCGAAGCCTTGTGCGCCAGCATCGGTTCGCCGGCAATGTCGCCGATAGCATAGATATTCTCTTCATGGGTACGGCGCTGTTCATCGATTTGAATAAAGCCGCGATCCGTGAGCTTGATTCCGGTGTTTTCCAGTCCCAGGTTTTCAGAATTGGGTATTCTGCCGATGGATACAATCACCTTGTCAAATGTTTCTTGTTTATTTGTGTCACCCTCCAGGGATACCTTGATTCCTTTACCCGTATCCTCAATTTGGGTCACCTTTGTATTCAGCATGATGGATTCGAACCGTTTGTCCAGGGTTTTCTGCAAAACTTTGACCAAAT
Organism: candidate division KSB1 bacterium; assembly: GCA_034521575.1. Taxonomy (NCBI): domain Bacteria; kingdom Pseudomonadati; species Candidatus Zhuqueibacterota bacterium. The sequence continues at coordinate 882,781 of JAXHMJ010000002.1, read as the reverse complement.
CACGATCTGCGCCCGGAAGAATGCCCGGTAACATCTCCACCACGGATACCTTGCTTCCCAGTGATGCATAGACGGTACCCATTTCAAGACCGATATACCCGCCGCCAATGATCAGGAGTTTTTCAGGCACATTTTCGAGTTCCAGGGCACTGGTTGAATCCATAACCCGGTTACTGTCAATTTGAAAGGCAGGTAAAATAAACGGACGCGATCCGGTGGCTATGATCGCTTTATTGAACGATAGTGTTGATTCATTTCCTTCAGTATCTGTAATATGCAGTGTTTTATTATCAGCGAATGCGGCCGTGGCCTGGAGATGATTGACTTTACGCTGTTTAACCAGCTGGCCCAGTCCGCCGGTCAGCCGTTTCACAACTTTATTTTTAAAGGCCCGCAGTTTGTCTATATTTATATCTGGTTCGGAAAACGTGATGCCCCAGTTCTCAGCTTCCCGCGCTTCTGCGATCAAGCCGGATACGTGAAGCAGAGCCTTGGATGGAATACAGCCTCTGTAAAGACACACACCGCCGGGATTTTTAGCCGGATCGATTAATGTGACATCCATTCCTTGATCGGCTGCATAGAATGCTGCGGCGTAACCGCCGGGCCCGCCACCAATGACGACAAGATCGGCTTTTTCTGAACTCATAGTTCTGTCTCCAAATTCAAGTGATTAACATATTTATTTTCTTTCATTACCACGGTCTGTAAACAAAAAATCAGACATGGCGTCAGCCTTCCAGTAATACAGTGAATGGTTCTTCAAGCGCTTCACAAATCCAGCGCAGAAAGCGTACGCCGTCCGCACCATCGATTAAACGATGATCATATGAAAGTGACAGCGGCATCATCATTTTCGGAACCCATTCACCGTCTTCATATCGGGGTTCATATCCACCGCGGGACACACCTAATATGGCGGGTTCAGGAGCGTTTACAACGGGGGTGAATGCCGTACCTCCGAGACCTCCCAGATTGGATATGGAAAAATTTCCGCCCTGCATATCTTCCAGACTAAGTTTACGCTCGCGTGCTTTGACTGCGATTTCCGACAATTCTACGGACAAGTCGATGATATTTTTTTTATCTACATCGCGCACTACCGGTACAACGAGTCCGTGTTCCGTATCGACGGCAATACCGATTGAGAAATATTTTTTATAAATTATTTCCTTGTTTTCCATATCAATGGCGGCATTGAACTGGGGGAATTTCTGCAATGCCGACGCCACAATTTTGAGCAGAATGGCAGTGATGGTCAGTTTACCGCCTGCTTTTTCGGCTTTGGGGGCCTGCTGCTTGCGCAGTTTTTCCAGCTTGGTGACATCCGCTTTATCGAATTGCGTGACATGCGGTACTGCGTTCCAGGCCTGGCTTAGCCGTCGCGCCGTAGTTTCGCGGATTTTTGACATGCGTTTGCGCTCGATCTCACCCCATTTGGAAAAATCCGGCATGGGTACCTGCACGGCAGTCGGTGAGGGTTGAGCCGATTTTTGTTCGTGCTGTTGCTTACTGTGAGCTTTAACATCATCCATACTGATTCGTCCGCCGGCGCTTGTCCCTTTGACCTGGTTGATATCAACACCGATCTCTCGGGCAAAACGGCGAACCGACGGAGCGGCCGGTGCGGGCGAGTCGGTTAAAGGATAGGAGGAAGCCGGCCTGAAAGACTTTTGTTTTTTAGGCTCTGTCTCTGCTTCAGTTTTGGCTTCTTTTTTTTCTTCTTTAGACTCTTGCTGCGAAAAAGTTTTCTTCTTTTGAGAAGCGGGAGCCTGAGTTCCGGTTATTATGCGCGCCACTGTATCTCCTACCTGCAGTTCCTGGCCTTCTGAAACCAAAATTTCCTGTACCGTACCCGATACTTCTGAAGGCATCTCTGCAACCGCTTTTTCTGTCTCAATTTCAAAAAGATTCTGGCCTTCCGAGATCGTATCTCCCTCTTTTATGAGTATCCCCGCAATGGTTCCATTGGTGACGTTTTCGCCCAAAGCCGGGAGTTGAAGATCCACAGTTTGGGTTTCACCGGCAGGCGGTTCGTCTGCTGCCGGTTCCTCCGGTTCCGGTTCTTTTTGTGTTTCTTTTTTCCGTTTTTTAGATTCCTCCCCAGGTTCTTCTTTTTCCGTGTCTTGTGAAGACTCTTTCTCTGCGGGTTTGCTGGTAGAAGCTTGCCCTTCCTCAAGTTTTACAATCACCTGACCGGTCTTTACTTCATCACCTTCATTGACCAGTACGTCTTGAACTACACCTGCTGCGTCTGAAGGCACTTCAACGACTGCTTTTTCTGTCTCCAATTCAATCAACGGCTGGTCTTTTTCAACCGTGTCACCTTTTTTGATCAGGACGGATGCGACTGATCCGCTGTCTATATTTTCTCCCAGTTCCGGAAGTTTAATTTCCATTGACATTCTTGATCCTCATATGTTTTTGAGACTATTATTTCTAAAGACTGCGGATGCTGAACTATACATTTTCCGCATCCGCAGTTTAATAGGCGCAATTGAAAAATCAGGTTGTAACCGGATTTGCCTTGTCGGGATCAATATTCAGATCCTTGACTGCTTTTTTCAGATCCGCCGCTTTAATTTTCTTTTCCTGATATAACATATACAGGGCAGCATAAGCGATATGGTATTCATCAACTTCAAAGAACGAACGAAGGTGAGCGCGACCGTCACTCCGGCCGAAACCGTCTGTTCCCAATGACAGCATTTTATTGGGAATCCATTTAGAGATGGATTCAGGCAGTGCGCGAACATAATCACTGGCAGCGATCACCGGGCCATTGGCGTCTTTTAACGTACGGGTGATAAATGGCGTTTTCGCTTGTTTGTCGGGATGAAACATATTCCAGCGGTCACACTGAAAGGCATCATAATGCAGTTCCTTGTAGCTGGTGACACTCCAGACGTCCGCTTTTATGTTATACTGATCGTTCAGTATGTCCTGAGCTTTCAGAACCCGGTTCAGAATCGTACCGCTCCCGAATAACTGTACTTCGTGGTCACCGCCGGTCTTGCCGGGCTGATACTTGTATATGCCGTTCAGAATGCCGTCATGAACATATTTTTTGTTGGGCATCGGCGGCTGTGGATAATTTTCATTCATGACTGTTATATAGTAAAAAATTTGTTCCTGTTCTTTATACATGCGTCTGATTCCGTCCTGAATGATCACCGCCAATTCATACGCAAAGGCCGGATCGTAGGTTTTTAAATTCGGGTGCGGATAGGCCAGAAGATGACTGTGTCCGTCCTGGTGCTGAAGGCCTTCACCGGCGAGCGTGGTTCGACCTGAGGTGCCGCCTATGAGGAATCCGCGCGCCCGCATGTCACCGGCAGCCCAGACGAGATCGCCCACCCGCTGCAGGCCAAACATTGAATAATAAATAAAAAACGGGATGGTGTTAATGCTGTGTGTGGAATAAGCAGTCCCCGCTGCGATAAACGATGACATGGAGCCGGCTTCTGTTATGCCTTCTTCCAATATCTGACCATTTACAGCTTCTTTATAGTATAACAAATTTTCCTTGTCCACGGGTTCATAGAGCTGTCCGGTGTGAGAATAGATGCCAACCTGACGGAACAGGGCTTCCATACCAAAGGTGCGTGCTTCATCCGGCACAATCGGGACTATGGATTTGCCGATTTCTTTGTGCTGCAGCAATTTGTTCAGAATGCGCACAAAGGCCATGGTGGTTGAGACCTCACGGTCTTTGGTTCCATCCAGAAATTCCTGGAAAAGGTTTTTTTTCGGCGGCTCGACTACAACACTGGAAGTGCGACGTCTCGGCATTGAGCCGTTTAATTTTTCCCGGCGTTCTCTGAGGTACTGCATTTCTATGCTGTCCTCATCGGGTTTATAAAATGGAATATCGTCAATATCTTCATCCGATATGGGGATCCCGAAACGAGATCGGAAATGGCGCAGTTCCTGCTCGTTCAATAACTTTTGCTGGTGAGTGATGTTTTTACCTTCACCGGCTTCACCCAGTCCGTAGCCCTTTACCGTGCGCGCCAGAATAACAGTAGGGGAGCCTTTATGCTCAACAGCTTTTTTATAAGCGGCATACACCTTTTGCGGATCATGACCGCCCAGGCGCATTTTTTCAAGTTGTTCATCCGACAAGTGTTCGACCAGTTTCAACAAGCGCGGATCACGACCAAAAAAGTGTTCACGCATATAGGCGCCGCCGCGTACTGAATAACTCTGTAACTCGCCGTCAACGATATCTTTGAGATGCTGCTGCAGAACGCCTTCACGGTCACGCGCAAACAAATTATCAAAATCCTGTCCCCAGGCCACTTTGATAACATTCCAACCGGCGCCGCGGAATACCTTTTCGAGTTCCTGCATGATTTGACCATTGCCGCGTACAGGCCCGTCCAGCCGCTGGAGATTGCAGTTGATGACAAAAATGAGATTATCCAGTTCTTCGCGACTGGCCAGTGAAATGGCGCCCAGTGTCTCCGGTTCGTCAGTTTCGCCGTCCCCTAAAAATGCCCAGACTTTTTCATCGGCCGGTTCTTTGAGTCCGCGATCCTCAAGGTAACGATTGAAACGCGCCTGATAAATGGACATAATGGGACCCAGCCCCATTGAAACCGTAGGAAATTGCCAAAAATCCGGTTTTAACCAGGGTGGGGATAAGAGGGCAGACCTTTATCGGTATGACATTCATGTCGAAAGTTTTTTAATTCCTCTACAGAGAGCACTCCTTCAAGATAGGCGCGCGCATAGATACCGGGAGAGGCATGTCCCTGGAAATAAACCTGATCACCGCTAAACGATCCATCGCGAGCGCGGAAAAAATGATTGAATCCTACCTCGTATAATGTAGCTGCAGAGGCATAAGTAGATATATGTCCGCCCACTCCTTTTTCATGACGGTTGGCGCGAACAACCATGGCCATGGCATTCCAGCGCACAATACTTTTTATATTGCGTTCTATTTCACGGCTACCCGGAAACGCCGGTTCCTCATGCGGGGGGATGGTGTTGATATAAGGCGTGTTGGCTGTAAACGGGAGCTTGATTCCAGCTGCATAAGCATGTTCCTGCAGGTCTCGGAGTAGAGTTCTAACCCGGTCATTATCACCCGTCTGCATTACATATTCCAAAGATTCCAGCCACTCACGTCGTTCAATATCCAGTATTTTCTTTTTTTCATGATCCATGGGCGTCTTTCCTTTGTTAGTAACCATAAGATAATATTCTAATAAGAGTCTACAAATGCAACAGTTATCCACGTGCTGTTATTCCGGGCCGATTTAAAAAAGCATTTCTTTAATTTACAATATTATAATAGGTTAGTGCATGAACAAAATATGTGTTTCACTATGCAAAATCGGTTCCTTTTAAAAATGCACATCCAAACAATATTAAAGTTGTTATTGACCCTGGAATTTTGTAAACTTGTATTTAATATTCAGAAAGAAAAGACGGAATGAATAGGGCCAAAATATCAAAGGCAGGTTTTGTAGTATCGTTAATGATTTTTTCTCTGCTTTACGGTGTATACAGTGGAATCTCGGAAACATTTCCTTATCCATCACTCATGCAAGCTTATCAGGCGGCTTTGAATATTGCCCAGAGATTCGCCCCTGAAAAGAATTTATATTTTAAAAAAACAGACTATACCGACAACGTGCCAAGGCACAAACCGGATTTGACGGATGACGGCTTGACGTTGATGACCTGTATAGAGCAGGATAGAATACCCACTGTCAAGGTCATTAACATGAAGGGAGAGACTGTTCATTGTTGGAAATTGAGCTGGTTTGAACTATGGCCGAATGCTTCACATATCCCGCAGGAGGATTTACCAAAATTCAAACCCGGCACTCATGTACACGGTTGTGTCCTGATGGGAAATGGTGATTTAATTTTCAACTTTGAACATCTGGGACTGGTGCGTGTGGATGTCTGCGGGCGCGTGGTCTGGAAACTCCCTTATCGAACGCATCATTCCGTTTTTTTGGATAAAACCGGAAATCTCTGGGTGTCCGGACAAATCAACTATTATACAAAAGTGCCTGGTTTTCATTGTTTTAACCCGACTGCACAGGAGCCGACAATTGAACCCACTGTATTAAAGGTATCGCCCCAAGGTGAAATCCTGTCAGAGATTCGAATCTTTGAACTGCTTAAAGAGAATAATCTATCAGGATTGCTGGTCTTGTCAACTCTTGATAATGACCGCACACGCGTCACAGGGGATGTATTGCATCTGAATGATGTAAAAGTATTTGAGGGGGCTGACAAAGCCGGATTTTTTAAAAAAGGGGATATTGCCATTTCATTACGCAATATTAATGCTGTATTCGTGTTCGATCCGGATACCCGCAAAATCAAATACAAATCAATTGGCAACGTGGTGCGCCAGCATGATCCTGACTTTGTTGATGCAAATACGATTTCGGTATTTGATAACAATAATATTGCCCTGGATAAAAAATCCAATCAGAGCAGGATTGTAATGCTGTCGCCGTTAGCGGCAGAGGATCGTGTTTATTATCAAGGCACAACTGATGATCCCTTTTTTACTCATATTATGGGTAAACACCAATGGCTTAAGAACGGTAATTTACTGGTGACTGAATCGATGAAAGGCAGGGTTTTTGAAATAGACCGGAACGGAGACATTGTCTGGGAATTCATAAATATCATTGATGACGGCTATGTCGGCATTGTGGAAGAAGCGACACGATTATCATCAGAGTACACACATGCTTTTTTTGAACAATTGTCGGAAAAGTGTGATCAATCCAAATCAATTCAGGATTAATTATTTTTACCGAGCGCACTTATCTGGTGTTCGCTGACCGGAGTTGCCTGTGTCACCCGACCGACGACACCTTTCTTAATCAGGTTGATATACTCCCATACAATTTTGTCGGTTTTTAGGTCTATCTGGAAGATACGTCCGCCTTCGGACTCTACGGCAAGGATATCGCCATTGTCAAGTTCCTCTAACCATCCTTGTATAGAAGTATAGAATGGATGTTCTACAGTACCCTGGTATTGCCATTCTACCACCCGGCTTTTCAGATCAATAGACAGCAGTCTCGAATAATCCAATGCCTGGGGGTCGGTAAGATACCGGGCTGCTCCTCCGGTTTGTCCGCGCGCCGTCCGGTTGTCAAATACCAATAGTGATCCAGTGGCGCTGATTCTCGGACTGTGTTGGCGCAGAAACGGTCCCGTTATCGTCCATAAAATAGAATGTGAATGTCTGTCAACAATCATCACTGTATTGATGGTTCGCATAGAGATTATCAAATCACCAGGATTTACATTTTTGAAATACCCAGCCTGCTCTTGTGTCATGATGCGTACATCATTTACATGCAGAGGATCTTCATGATGTATCGCTGGTCTGGCGGGATGTCCGCCGTAAAGGATACCTTCGTACTGATTGTCAAAAATAATGTCCAATACCGAAAATGATTCTATTATTTCACCTTCAGGTGAAATATGGACTATCAAGTCATTCCAATAGGGCTGAGTTGCAAAAGGAATCCAATCTTTTGTATCATTGATTTTATTTCGGCTGATCGTCCATATAGATTTGTCTTTATCCACTGTTACGGCGTGATGAACAGGCATGTGTAATGTCCATATATTCTCGGAAGCTGAATTTAATTTGATCAGGCCTCTGAATTCAATAACCAAATAAATGTTACCCTTGTCATCAAGCGATGCACCGTGGATCATCAGGTTTTTCTTGGACAGAGATACTTTGGTGTCTTTTGCCATGAACAGTTTTTGTTGTTTATAAGGTATTTTCCATTCATGAATGTTATTCCCCTCTCGGTCCATAATGATCGCGACAAATTCCTCGTTTTTATAAAGAGTGGTCAGTAAAAACTGATCTTTGTTTTGAATTAATTTATTGATAGTGACACCGCCACGGGTTCGCGATGCACTGATTTCGTTGGCTGAAAGGCTGGTTGTGACGTTATTCTTAAATAGCCACTGAACGGTGCTGGCCGTCATTATTGTATTACGAATTGTATAGTATGGAAAAACTTTGAATTTGGCTGATAAAAATCCCCAACTGAAGGAAAAGACAAACAGGAGAAAAAGCCACGAGAACAAAAACCAGATTTTACTCCAATTGATTTTATGCCTGATTGCTTGCATCATGATCTGCTCCCTTTAAATTCATATGCCTGGATTCTACCAAAATACCCGAGAATCTATCTTAATCTGAATAATTCACAAAAATAGCTGTCGCCTCTTTTAACTTTATTTTTTATAATTAGTTGTCAAAAAAAAGTGAGAGCAACAGCTATGGACAAAAATACGAATCAACTCTGTTTATTCAAAGAAATTTCTGGTAAAAAAGTACACGTTGACTTTGGCGGCGAACTGTCATCCGATAGCGGCATAATTTTAATCCGAGAGTTCATTGAAAAACTCGATATTATCGATAAAATTGCCAAGTTGTTGCCGGATCATAGAAATCCGTTTTATATACAACACACGACAAAAGAATTGTTCTTCGTATCCATATCAAAGAGAATTCAGAGAAATTTATGAAACTTTGACCGGATTCGCTTAGTCGAGTTCCTGGGTTGTCCGGCGCTCTTTGTCATTATTCAAATATTATTCTGGGGCTCGGGATACCTATGGTCATATGTTCTCATGATTTGCCCCGTTTGATTAAAAGAGTAAAAAATTATCAGTTTCCTATGTGTTTGCAGTCAGCAACCTACACCAGTTTACTGATTTTGTAAATTCATGAATTATTCAGGTTAAAATATTAATTATCAAATAGGTTTGATCGACCAGGTGTTGACATTTTATATTAAAACAATTACATTAATCACTTTTATTCAAAGTGGTTAAAATTACTATTTATCTGACAATACCCGGGAAATATGCTATCTGTAATAAAAACATTTTCTGACATACTTGAAAAATACAAAGGGGCTTTCTCTTTAGCGGTTATGTGCATGATTTTTATGGATATTATTGCCTATTTACTGCCTCTGGCTGTGAAATATGTCACTGATGATGTGTTTCCTTGCGTACGGGAACCGGGTATGCTGAATCATTTATATGTTGTCAGCGCCCTTGTTCTGTTGGCCAGCATTTTAAGAGGGATTTTCGCACATATCATGATCCGATCCTACTGGTACGTGGGGGAAAGTGTGGTACGTGATTTGCGCAACCGACTGTATGAAAAACTCCATCATTTGGATGCCGCCTTTTATGCGCGTTCCCGCACCGGTGATTTGATGTCAAGGGTTTCTACAGATATTCAGCGTATCAGGAATTTTTTCGCGTTCGGAATTGAGCACAGACTGCGAATTATTTTGATATCTTTGAGCGTGCTTGTTCTGATGTTATTGCAGAATTGGCGTCTGGCTGTGGTGGTTTACGCGATGATACCTGCCGTTTATTTGATTGTTATCCGATTCAGTAAAAAACTTCAAACCGCAGTCTTGCGGAAACATCGTCAGGCCGGCCGGCTCAGCGCTGCGCTGCAGGAAAATTTAACGGGAATCCGTATTGTCAAAGCATTTGCCATGGAAAATCCGGAAATGAAGAAATTTGATACCGAGAATAGCGCATTGAAAGAAGCGGATATTTATGTAACCACTTTGCAAGCCCATCTAAATCCTATCCTGCAGCTTACCGCAGGTATTGGCTCGCTCCTCATCCTCGTTTATGGCGGCTATCAGGTGATCACCGGAGATATGAGTCTTGGAGTTCTTTTGGGGTTTGTGACCTATTTGATGATTATGCGTTTCCCTCTGATGATTCTCGCTTTTAACACCTCATTGATCAATTTAGCCAGAGGCGCCGCTGTACGTATTAATGAGATCCTGACAATCACGGATCAGAGGGAAAACGATAGGGGAGAGGTTAAAAAGCATATTCAGGGGCGTCTTGAGTTTGATGATGTCTGTTTTCAGTATGAGCCTGAACAGCCCATTCTTGAGAATTTGTCTTTTGATATTCAGCCCGGTGAACGGGTGGCTATTTTCGGCCTGACGGGATCAGGAAAGAGTTCACTCATATCGTTAATCCCACGATTTTACAAGCCCTGTGACGGACAAATTCGACTGGATGGAATTTGTCTTGAAAACTGGGACCTGGAATATCTGCGATCGAATATTGGAACGGTTCTGCAGGAAACATTTTTGTTTTCCATGAGCATCCGTGATAATATTGCTTTTGGCCGGCCTTCTGCCTCGATTGATGAAATTGAAAGCGCTGCCAAAACAGCCCAGATACACGAGTTTATTAAAAAACTGCCCGATGGTTATGAAACCATGGTCGGCGAGTACGGTGCAGGCCTTTCCGGGGGGCAGAGGCAGCGAATTGCTATTGCCCGTGCTTTGCTGCAGGACCCCCGGATATTGATTCTCGATGATTGCACTTCAAGTCTTGATTCTTTAACAGAGCGTCAGATCCAGCGCGAACTTCAGTCACTCATGAAAGGGCGAACAACAGTTATTATCGCCCAGCGTATTACAACACTAAGGCTGGCTGATCGGATTATTGTCCTGGATCAGGGAACGGTACAGGACTTTGATTCGCATGAAAAATTACTGGAAAAGAATGATTTGTATCGAACGGCTTATGAAACCCAGATGGTGTGTTCGGAATCCATAAATGAAGACTCGATGAGTGCAGGTTAAATGCAAGAAAAATTAAACATACTCCGCGGTCAGAACCGGTATATCCTGAAGCGATTTTTGCAGTATTTAAAGCCATTCACACGTGTTATCACGGTCATGTACGTATTTGCCCTGCTGAATGTGGCCGCAACCCTGGCGATCCCTATTTTGATACAAAAGGGCATTGACAAAAATATTGCGAATGACGATTTGCATGGACTTTTGATAACAACAGGTGTACTTGCCGCTGTGTTGGTCGTCCAGTTTATTTCTTTTCGCTACCAGGGTGTCTTGCTCATGCGAACTGCAAATGAGGTGTTTTACAGGTTGAGGCGCGATTTATTTGAGCATATGCAAAAGCTTTCGTTCCGGTTCTTTGATACCCACAAGGCCGGAAGCTTGATGACCCGGGTGACCAGTGATGTCCAGGTTCTTGAAGAACTGTTGATGACGGGTTTGGATACTATTTTGGTTGATTTTTTGATGATAGGCGGTATTATCGGCGCCATGCTTTTTCTGGATGCCCGTTTGAGTTTGATTTTATTATTTATCATTCCTTTATTATCTCTGGTTGTATTCGGGTTGCGCAAACGGATTGTAAATGCTGCAAGAGATATTCAAAAACAATTGTCGTCAGTCAATGCTTATTTGAACGAATCCCTTTCGGGTATTATGGTGAGTCGGGCTTTTGCACGTGAAAAGTTGAATATTCGTCAATTCTCCGATTTTAATGAAGCATATTTTCAGCGCACTCGTTCCTTTTATCCGCTGCACGCATACTTTTGGCAAAGTGTCTCAACTTTGAATACTTTTTCCATGGGATTGGTGATACTTGTAGGCGGTATTCTGTTGTATCAACAGTCTGTGACGATCGGTGTCATTGCCGCTTTTTTAACTTTGATAACACAGTTGTTTCATCCCATGCAGAAAATAAGCAATATGTTGAACCAGTTAAGCCGGGCCATGGCATCCGGTGAGCGTATTTTTTCTATCCTGGATGAACGCCCCGATGTACAGGATCAGGACAACGCAATAAAGAATAATCAGCTGAAAGGTAAAATTGAATTCAATCATGTAAAGTTTGAATACAAGTCGGATGAGCCTGTGCTCAAAGGCATTCATTTTATCGTTCAGCCGGGTCAAACACTCGCGATTGTAGGGCATACCGGCTCGGGAAAATCCACAATTGTAAATCTGCTCAGTCGATTTTATGATGTGACCGGCGGCAAAGTCTGTGTGGATGATCGCGATGTTCGTGAATATGCTCAACATGAATATCGCATACAGACTGCGGTGGTTATGCAGGACCCGTTTTTGTTTTCGGGGTCGGTGTATGATAATATTCGTTTTTCGATGCCAGAGGCAACACAGGAGCAAATCGAAGGGGTCTGCAAAGAATTGGGGATTCATGAGATGGTTCAGGAATTTCCGCGCGCTTATCATACTGAAATTGGTGAACGAGGGGGCAATATTTCCATTGGTCAGAAACAATTGCTGGCTTTTGCGCGGGCTATGTTGCGGGATCCCAGGATATTAATACTGGATGAGGCAAGTTCATATCTGGATACCCGGACTGAAGCGCTTGTTCAGCAAGCTCTGCAGCGATTAATGAAAGACCGCACAACTATTGTTATTGCGCACCGATTATCTACTATTCAATACGCAGATACAATTCTTGTTCTTGAACAGGGGAATATTCTCGAGTCCGGCACACATGAAGAACTGGTTAGACATAACGGGGCTTATGCACAGCTATTAAAGAGTCAGTTTCAGCAGGTTGCTGACTAGAAAAATATTTTACTATGAAATTTTACACTGCAGGGAAATGTTTCTATAACAGTTGTCTTATAATAAAGGATTAGTATGTCCATCAACTCGATGAATGTGTTGCAAAAAAAATCTACTGATATTAATTCACAAAATATATTTGAGCGGGATATACTTGCAGGTTTATCTTCCTCTCCCAAATACTTGTTCTCAAAATATCTTTATGATACGGCCGGAAGCCGTATTTTCCAGGATATTATGTCAATGCCCGAGTATTACCTTACGGACTGTGAGTTTGAAATACTGGTTGCTCATAAAAAGCGGATTGAATCATTGTTTTTTGAAAATGGGAACGAGATTGATTTGATTGAGCTGGGTGCAGGTGATGGAGCCAAAACCCGGATATTATTAGAATATTTTCTTTCTAAAAATAAACAGTTCAAATATATACCCGTTGATATCAGTAAAAACGCAGTGCTTGAACTGGTGGAACAATTGAATCATGACTTTGAAAGTCTTGTCGTGGATGGAAAGATTGGAGATTATTTCGAGGAAATACATAAATTAAATAAATATGATCATCATCCCAAAGTGCTTTTGTTCCTGGGGTCCAATATTGGGAACTATGAACCGCGGCAGGTCCAGCACTTTTTTGAACAACTCGCAAGTGTGATGGGACCGCAAGATCGTTTGTTTATCGGATTTGATTTGAAAAAAGACCCTTTTGCTATTTTCAATGCATATAATGATCCGCATGGGCATACCAAAAGATTCAACTTGAATTTATTAAACCACATTAATCGGGTGATGGACGCTGATTTTGATATTAGTGCTTTTCAGCATTATGAAAGCTATGATCCTCAGAGCGGTTTGGCGAAAAGTTATTTGATCAGCGCTCTGGAGCAAAAAGTTACTTTGAAAAAGCTTGATCGTACGATCAATTTTGCACATTGGGAACCCATTTTGGTCGAGATTTCCCAAAAATATGATGTTCCGATGATCAAGGAAATGGCTGCACAAAACGGATTCAGAATTATTGAAAACTTTAGCGACAGCCGGCAATACTTTATCAATTCACTTTGGCAGCCTGTGCAGTGAAAAGTCAAACACAGCCATGTCGGTTCAGGGTTTTTGACGGTTTTCCCAAGGTCTGTATCAAATAAAATATGGAGAATTTTATGTTTAACTCTGTCACGTCTTATCAGTTGCTCCAGGATATTGAAAAAGAAGATACGATGGTATTGGATGTGCGGCCCTCTGCGACTTTTAACGGATGGACGTTGAAAGATATGAACCGGGGGGGACATATTCCGGGCGCTGTGTCATTCCCGCTTGAATGGTTCGAAGAACTACAGATTGAAGAACTGGAGGAAAAACTGGACGCCAAGATTTCCGGCCGCTCTCATGTTATCATAACCGGTTTTTCAGGAAAAGATGCGGAAAAAGCCGGGCAACTGCTGACTAAACTCGGTTTCGATAATGTAACCCTGCATAATCCGGGTATGAAAGAGTATTCACTTGAACCCGGTTTACCACTGGATCATCTGCCCGGCTACCGCAAATTGGTTCCGGCTGTATGGCTTGATCTTTTACTCAAAAACCGGATCCAGGAAGAACAAATAGATTATTACGTGCTCGCTCATGTAAATTTCGATAACTGGGGAGATTATGACAAGGGGCATATTCCGGGAGCGATTTGGCTTGATACTCTGGACCTCGAATCGGAAGAGGACTGGAATCGCCGCAGCCCCCAGGAACTGGAAAAAGAACTTTGTAATCATGGTATCACCAAAGATACCACTGTCATTTTGTATGGTCGCACGTCGAATCCGAACATGTCTCAGGAGCATCCCGGAAAGCAGGCGGGACATCTGGGCGCTATGCGGGCTGCGTTGATACTGATGTATGCCGGTGTTCAGGATGTGCGCGTATTGGATGGTGGTCTGGACGCCTGGCTGCGTATTGGCGGAGCTGTGACCCGAAAAGAATTCTCTCCCAACCCTGTCAAAGAAACCGGTCTGAATATTCCAGAACATCCCGAATATATTGTCGATATGCCCAAAGCCAGAGAAATGATTGACGATTCCCGGGCTGAACTGGTCAGTATGCGCAGTTGGCCGGAATATATTGGAGAGGTCAGTGGTTATCACTATGTTAAACAAGCTGGAAGAATATCCGGAGCATTATGGGGTAATAACGGTTCTGATGCCTATCACATGGAAAATTACCGTAATCACGATGATACGATGCGGAGCTATGATGAAATAGAAGCAATGTGGAGTAAAATGGGAGTGACCCCCGATAAAAAGATCGCGTTTTACTGTGGAACAGGATGGCGGGCCAGCGAAGCATTTTATTATGCATGGCTGATGGGGTACAAACATGTTTCGATATATGACGGCGGCTGGTCAGAGTGGAGTTCTGAAAAGGAAAACCCGGTCGAGACCGGTACGCCTGCGTAAAACAGGTACAATAAAAGGTAAAAAAAATCAATAAATGAATAAAAAATAAAACAGGAGACTAAAACATGGAAGAAAAAATGAATATGCCACTGCTCGGCGACGATTTTCCGGAAATTCAGGTTGATACAACACACGGACCGATGAATATACCCGGGGATTTAAAAGGGTCCTGGTTTGTATTGTTCAGCCATCCTGCTGATTTTACACCCGTTTGTACAACTGAATTTGTCGGATTTCAAAAACGGTATGAAGAATTTAAAAAAATGGACTGCAAATTGATTGGCATGTCAATTGATCAGGTGTTCTCCCATATTAAATGGGTGGAATGGATCAAGGAAAAACTGGATGTACAAATCGAGTTTCCAATTATTGCCGCCAATGATCAAGTGGCTTTAAAACTGGGCATGCTGCATCCCGGAAAAGGAACAAATACGGTACGAGCGGTATTTGTGGGGGATCCGCAGGGAAAAGTGCGGCTGGTTCTTTATTATCCGCAGGAAATCGGACGTAATATGGATGAGGTTGTTCGTGCCGTCCGGGCTCTGCAGCTCTCTGATGACGAAAAAGTCGCAGTACCCGCCAACTGGCCGGATAATGAGTTAATCAAAGATCATGTTATTGTACCGCCGCCCAAAAACATCAAAGATGCTTCGGAGCGGTTGAAGCAATATGAAGGATATGACTGGTGGTTCTGCCACAAACCAAGAAAATAAGTATTCTGAAAGGCGGTATTTTTGAAATACCGCCTTTTTTATTTCCTTGGTGAAGAAAAATTGTTGTTCCATTCTACTTTGTCGGAGTGGTGTTTGGGTCCGTGTTTAAGATAAGTTTGATTCCATCTGTGCTCCGGGGAGTCGCTTTTGCCAATATTCTGCATAGTGTTCCGATAAACTCTGACATGCAAAAGTCAATGCCGTATAGTGGCCGATAATTACTTGACTTTTATGAAAAATATTGTATATTATATATAAACAAATAGTTAAATAATAATTTCTATTATCTTCCAAATGTTTCACACATTTGCTGTGAGCGAATTCTAGCCTTCTATTAAAACTTTATATTTCACGACTGCAAAGAAAGCTGTGGCTGTCACATATTGTGAATATCTGTTCATTAACTGATGAGGTATATATATATGTCTATCTATAATAAGAAACAAAAAACTCTGGCCAAAAAGATCGACTCTAAAGTCGTTCTGGATAAATGGAAAGACTGGCGCTGGCAGCGCAAGCACGTCATCACCACAATAGATGATTTTGAATTGCTGACCGGTATACAATTCCCTGCAGATGAACGTGGAAAACTTGAGCAAACTCTTGATAAATTTCCACTTTCGATTACACCTTACTATTTGTCCCTGATTGATCCAAAAGACTATAAAACTGATCCCATCTATATACAATCTTTTCCATCACCTTCTGAACTGATGATTAATGATTGCGAGATGGCGGATCCACTGGCTGAGGATAAAGACAGTCCCGCCGCCAATATTACGCATCGATATCCGGACCGTGTTTTATTTCATGTGAGCAATGTCTGCTCTATGTATTGCCGCCATTGTACGCGCAAGCGCAAGGTAGGAGATGTGGACTTTATTCCAAATAAGGAAATTCTGAGAGAAGGGATTGAATATATCAGAAATACTCCCAATGTTCGCGACGTCTTGCTTTCCGGCGGCGATCCTTTCTTATTGGGTGATAATTATCTCGATTGGCTCTTATCCGAACTGACATCAATTGAACATGTAGAGATTGTGCGCATTGGAACCCGGACACCGGTAGTGCTTCCGTATCGTATTACTGATAATCTGGTCAACGTGCTGCAGAAATATCAACCGATCTGGATCAATACACATTTCAATCATCCGCGTGAATTAACCACATCTTCACGCGAGGCGTTGAAAAAACTGGCCGATGCAGGATTCCCGTTGGGAAATCAGTCCGTGCTGCTGGCTGGAGTGAATGACTGTCCGCGTATTATGAAGACGTTGGTGCATAAACTGGTGCAGAACCGGGTACGGCCCTATTATCTGTATCAATGTGATCTTTCGGAAGGATTGGCGCATTTGCGTACACCTGTGGGTAAAGGAATTGAGATTATTGAAAGCCTCATTGGCCACACCAGTGGATTTGCCGTGCCCCGTTATGTTATCGATGCACCCGGCGGCGGCGGAAAGATTCCGGTGATGCCGAATTATTTGATATCCTGGTCTACCAACAAAGTCGTTTTGCGGAATTATGAAGGTGTCATTACCACCTATAAAGAACCCGACTCTTATGAACCGTTGTTTTGTGATCGGAACTGTGAAAAATGTGAACTTCAGCTCAATCTGGACAGTGCAGATGAGTACCAGTCAGTCGGCATCGCAAAACTGCTTGCTGATTATGATGGAGATTATTCTCTTGTTCCTCAGAGCAATGAACGGTTTGATCGTCGGGTTGAGGAAGTTGATTGATGCATTTTATTGATTTTGTTATCTTTGCAATTTATTTTATCGTGGTTCTGGGCATTGGTGTCTATTTTTTCAGAAAAAACAAAACCCGCAGTGAGTATTATGTCGGAGACCGCTCGATATCCGCTTCACATATTGGATTCTCCATTGTGGCCACTGATGTGGGAGGCGGGTTTTCGATTGGTCTGGGCGGCCTCGGGTTCCTCATGGGATTGTCCGGAAGCTGGCTCTTGTTCACCGGATTGTTGGGCGCCTGGCTTGCCGCTGTACTGGTGATCCCTAAAATTAAAAGCATTGATAAACAGGAAAATTTATTAACCTTTCCGGATTTTCTCAAACTGCACTATAACAATAAAGTGGTATTGGCTGCTGCACTGATTTCCGGAATCGGATATCTGGGGTTCACCTCGGCACAGATTCTTGCCGGGGCCAAACTGGCTGCAGGAACCGTCTTTGCGGGAGTGAATACAATAAATCCACTGGATTTGTCACTCTATATTATGACGGCGATCATTATCGTTTATACTGTAATGGGCGGACTCAAAGCGGTGATTTACACAGATACATTCCAATGGATGATTTTGTTATCCGGACTGATTCTTTTCGGGATTCCGTTCGCGTATATAAAAGTCGGCGGCTATGCAATGCTGCGGAGTGCACTGCCGGCGGAATTTTTCTCACTGACAAATCTGCATGTTTCTCAATTTATCAACTGGCTATTTACCATTGTACCGATTTGGTTTATTGCGATGACTCTGTATCAGCGTATTTACGCGTGTCGTAATGTTAAAGAAGCCCAAAAAGCCTTTTTTCTGGCGGGAATACTGGAATATCCTTTGATGGCATTCGCAGGGGTTATTTTAGGTATGATCGCCCGCATCTATTTCCCGGATGTCGATTCCGAAATTGCGATGCCCATGTTATTGAGAGAAATATTACCAATCGGTATCAAAGGGATCGTGATTGCCGCTTATTTTTCTGCTATCATGTCCACAGCTGACAGCTGTCTGATTGCTTCTTCCGGGAACTTTGTTAATGATGTTATTGAGGCCTTTTTAAATCGGCGTCTTTCACACAAGTCCATGATGCGGCTCAGTCAGGCGGTGACTCTGGTGATCGGAGTTATTACGTTTATCATTGCCAATTCTTATACCACTGTGTTGAGCATCATTTTGCATGCTTATTCATTTATGGTGGCCGGTTTGTTTATTCCGACTGTAATGGCTTATTTCAGCAAATATAAAAGTTCCCGCGCCGCATTGGTCAGTATGTTCGGAGGCGGCGGGTTTACACTGATTCTTATTTTTACATCCTTTGGAATGCCCTGGAATCTCGATGCGAGTGTGTGGGGGTTGTTGTTGTCCGCTTTTCTGTACGCCATTGTTATGTTTATAGAACTCAGGAATTCGTGAATTATTATGAAATTTGATACAATCGATAGAATCGGGAATTCTGTGATTCAACACGGAGTTTCCAACGATCGGGTGTAACCTGATGAAGCTCTGATCCCGAGAACACAAAGCAAATATTGCAACATATAGATAACCTTGCTGTTGAACAACAGTACTCTAAAATATTTGCAAAGATACCTTTTTCTGCGTCCGAGGCCTTTTTACAGGCCGGATACGAAAAAGAAGCAGAAATCCCCGGTTTTTACAAACAGAAAATGGATGCATGGTTTATGAGCCGTTTCTATACAACTGATCGTAAGAGGCTTGAACAGGAAACCAGCATCCGTATTAACCAGGTACGCCGGACCGCCATTGAAAAAACAATGTCCGATGAAAGGGCCCAGTTGCCGGATCTGTTTTCTATCCGGGAACTCTTGCCGTCGGATACCGGAGCTTTGACAGAATTGTACAAATTCGTATTTCCGAGTTACCCGTTTCCCATCTATGATCCGGACTATATAAAATCCACTATGCAAACACACGTACGCTATTACGGGGTTTTTGCAGGGGAGAGGCTGGTAGCTGCGTCATCGGCAGAAATGGATATTGAGAACGCCAATGCGGAGATGACGGATTTTGCCACGCATCCGGAGTATCGGGGCGAGGGGCTTGCTTTGTATTTACTGCGGGCGATGGAAGCCCGGATGCCGCGGTTTGAAATTTCAACCGTGTATACCATTGCCCGCGCTTTGTCCTATGGAATGAACATTACCTTTGCAAAACAGAGGTATCATTTTGGCGGGACACTGGTCAATAATACTCAAATTTCCGGGGGCTTGGAAAGCATGAACATTTGGCATAAATCTTTGATCTCTTAAACCCGCAATCATTTTTATTGAAAAGATTTGATTTTGTAAGATGATATAGCTACATTATCTGAAATTTCATTCAATAAAGGAGATCAGATATGAGTCAGTTGGCAGTACGAGGCGGGGAACCGGTTCGGACCGAGCCTTTTCCCAAGTGGCCAATATGGGGAGATGAAGAAATTGATAATTTGACTACGGTTGTAAAAAACGGACAATGGGGCTGCCTGAAAGGACAGGTTACCGAACAATTTGAACAAAAGTTTGCAAAATTTCAGGAAGCGAAATACGGTATTGCAGTGAACAGCGGCACAACGGCACTCCAGATTGCCTTGATGGCTGCTGATGTTCAACCGGGCTCGGAGGTGATTGTTCCAGCTTATACATTTATCGCTACGGCCACAGCCGTGGTCGAAATGGGAGCTGTACCCGTCTTTGTAGATATTGATCCGGAGACCTATAATATCGATCCCAACGCCATAGAAAAAGCCATTACTGAAAAAACCGGAGCCATTATGCCGGTTCATTTTGCCGGTCGTTCAGCTGATATGGACGCTATAATGGATATCGCGAAACAGCATCATCTCAAAGTCGTTGAGGACGCCGCCCAGGCATGGGGGTCGGAGTGGAAAGGACGCAGGCTGGGAGCTATTGGTGATGCCGGTTGTTTCAGTTTTCAGTCCTCTAAAAATATCAATGCCGGAGAGGGCGGAATTATTCTGACCAATGATGACACGGTAGCCAAATTTGCCCGCTCTCATTCAAATTGCGGCAGGAGCGAAGACGGTCTATGGTACGAACATTTTTATTTTGGCGGCAATACCCGAATCACAGAATTCCAGTCCGCAGTTCTCCTGGCTCAACTAGACCGCTACGAAGAGCTGATGAATATACGTCAGGAAAATATGCGCTATTTGAATACAAATCTGAAGGAAATTGATGGGTTCACCCGCTTGAGATACCGGACTCTGTGACTTCGCATTCAGTGCATTTGTATATTGTTCGATATGATCAAGACAAATTTGCAAATCTGCCTAAAACTGATTTTGTAGATGCGATGCGAAAAGAAGGTATTCCTACCAGTCCGGGCTACTCACTTCCTCTTTACAAACAGCCTGTATTTTTGAACAAATCTTTCGGCCCGCGTGGCTCCAAAGTTGATCTGCCGATAGATTACAGCGCGGTTGAATGCCCGATAACGGAACGGGCCTGTTATGAAGAGGCAATATGGTTCCCGCAATTTGTGATGTTGGGCGCTGAAAAGGATATGGATGATATTGTCGCTGCGGTTAAGAAAATATCAGAGAATGCAAACGATCTTGTTCAATAAACAGGGTCAGGTATGCTGAGAAGGGCAAAATAAAAAACGGTTGAAAAAAATCAGGAACTTTTTTCTGACTCTGATCATTAGATTTGGAAATGAAAGCACATGCAAAATGTGAACAATTGTAAAACTGGAACAAAAACATTGACTTGAAGATAAAGTTTTTGTAAATTTTTACTGTTCATTAAGAATTTAACGGCGGATGGTCTGCCTCCCCTCCGGTACCTGCTGACCCCCCCTAGGCAGGTACTTGACCATCCGCTTTTTTTATGTCCTTTCCTGAATCATATCATTGACACAGGCTGAATTCACTTTTATTTTTCAGTATGCTTTAATATTCTTGACATTATTTTAGATTTTGATTAAATTATGAGTTATTAATCTTTTTTCTGATTTCAATAAATACAATTAATCAATCAAAAATAAAACAATAACTAAGGAGAAATAATGTTAGAACCTCTATTTTGGCTGGTTCCATTCACCTCTGTAGTTGCTCTTGTTTTTGCTTATGTGTTTTTCAAAAGCATGATGAAAGAGAGCGAGGGAACTGAACGCATGGCTGAAATTGCTCAGCACGTCCGTGATGGAGCAATGGCTTATCTCAAACAGCAATACAAAGTTGTGCTTTATGTCTTTATTGTTCTCACCGCCCTTTTTGCCGTGATGGCAGTCTTTAACTATCAGAACGGCTGGGTATGGTTTGCTTTTCTGACCGGTGGTTTCTTTTCAGGCCTGGCAGGATTTTTCGGCATGAAGACAGCTACTTTTGCAGGCGCCCGAACTGCAAACGCAGCACGCCGTTCTCTGGACGGTGGTCTAAAAGTTGCTTTCCGCTCCGGCGCTGTTATGGGGTTGGTGGTCGTCGGATTGGTGCTGCTGGATATCTCGGCCTGGTTCATTGTTTTGAATCATTTTGTGGATGCTACCGGCGCACACAAAATGGCAATAATTACAACGACAATGCTGACTTTTGGTATGGGCGCTTCCACCCAGGCCTTGTTTGCTCGTGTTGGCGGTGGTATCTATACCAAAGCTGCTGATGTCGGCGCTGACCTTGTTGGTAAAGTCGAAGCCGGAATTCCCGAGGATGATCCTCGCAATCCCGCTACTATCGCTGATAATGTGGGCGATAATGTAGGCGACGTAGCCGGGATGGGCGCCGACCTTTATGAATCCTATGCAGGGTCCATACTCGCAACGGCTGCTTTGGGAGCGGCTGCTTTTACCTCGTCCGTGGGATTGCAATTCAAAGCTGTTCTCGCTCCGATGCTGATTGCCGCTGTAGGTACACTGTTATCTATTGTCGGTATTTTTGCAGTGCGCACCAAAGAAAATGCCACGCAAAAAACACTGTTAAAAGCTCTGAGCCGCGGTGTTAATCTGAGTACCTTTTTGATAATCGTTTTTTCATGGCTGATTCTCAAAGTCCTTGATTTACCCAAATATGTGGGGGATCTGGGCGGCCATTATTATCGGATTATTCACCGGCTGGATGATCGGAAAATCCACTGAATACTTTACCTCGGCTGCTTATAAACCAACACAGAATATCGCCCGTAACGCTGAAACCGGTCCCGCAACGGTGATTATCAGTGGAATCGGAACAGGTATGTTGTCCACAGCTATACCTGTGATTACGATTGTCGTTGGAACTATTCTTGCTTTTCTTTGTGCTTCAGGGTGGCCTGTAGGGAAAGAACTGATCAAACCCGAAGTGATTTCAACTGGTTTGTACGGAATCGGTATTGCTGCTGTTGGTATGCTTTCCACATTGGGTATCACTCTGGCGACAGATGCATACGGGCCCATTGCTGATAATGCAGGCGGTAATGCTGAAATGGCCGGCTTGGGTGAAGAAGTAAGAACCCGTACGGATGCACTGGATTCTCTTGGCAATACAACTGCTGCGACTGGTAAAGGCTTTGCCATCGGTTCGGCTGCATTGACGGCTCTTGCTTTATTGGCTTCCTATATCGAAGAGATTAAAATCGGTATGATTCGTCTTGGACAAACAACGTTGGAACTTTCTCAAGGCTCATCAGTCGAGACCGCGAACGCTCATTTGCGTGATTTTATGGATTATTTTAATGTCACGCTGATGAATCCCAAGGTCTTGCTCGGTATGTTTGTCGGCGCTATGATGGCATTTTTGTTCTGCGGCCTGACCATGACCGCTGTCGGACGAGTAGCCGGAAGTATGGTTGATGAAGTACGCCGCCAATTCAAGGAAATTAAGGGAATCCTGGAGGGAGAAGCCACTCCGGATTATGCGCGGTGTGTACTCATTTCAACCAAAGGCGCTCAGCGTGAGATGATGTTCCCATCTCTTTTGGCAATAGCCGCACCGATTGTCGTTGGTTTGTTTTTCGGCGTTCCCGGTGTGATGGGACTTTTGACAGGCGCATTGTCTTCAGGTTTTGTTCTGGCTATTTTTATGGCTGATGCAGGCGGCGCCTGGGACAATGCCAAAAAGTATATTGAAGGCGGTGCACACGGCGGCAAAGGCTCTGATGCCCATAAAGCTGCTGTTATCGGTGATACGGTCGGTGATCCGTTCAAGGATACCTCCGGGCCGAGTTTGAACATTTTGATCAAGCTCATGACAATGGTATCGATTGTTATGGCCGGCCTCACTGTTGCCTGGTCTTTATTATAGAAATGAAAAAAGGGGCTGTTTTACAGCCCCTTTTGGGTTTGAAAAGGGCATTGACTGCCCTTGTTTTTATTGATCCATCCGAATTAAAATGCTTTTTAAAACTTTGGTGTGGTCGGGGTTGTCTGTGATTTTTAACAGAGTATTTATCGTATCCCTGGTTAACTGTCTGTCGCTCCACCATACCTCCGGTATCATCGTCACCGCAGCGGTTATTGCCTCATCGCGCACATCCGACTCAAAGTACTCGCTAATGACCTTTAAAGAACGAGGTATAATCAGCTCTGACAAGCCGGATAATGCCAGACGTTTTTCCGCAGCTGTCGGCGCTTGATTTAGAATGAATTGATAAATGGAAACTTTGACCGGCGCCGAATATCTAGAGTCGGTTTTGGTGATTTTGTCAATTCCCCGAAGCGCAAGAATGCTCTGTTTTTGGTTCTGAGCGTTTAATGTGATGTTCATTAAATCGAAAATGGGAGCTGAATTGGGCCAGTTTGACAAGGCGCGAATCCCTGTCAGCACGATCTCGGGATCATTGTCTCGAAGCGTATTCGAAATTAGGGTATACGTATCGGGATCACCAATGCGTCCCATTAATTCCAGCAATCTAATCTTTTGATCTTTGTTTATATTTTGTTCAAAAGCAGCAAGAATGACCTGACTGCAATTGTTGTTTTCGGGTGCGCGTCGAATAATCTGTACAATCGCATTTTGAATATAATCTGCATTCGCGGTTTGGGACTGCAAGTCTAAAAAAGCTTGAATGATCTGGGGTAAATTTGACTCATCCGCTGTTTTACCAAGAGCGATCCAGGCGTCCCGCTGGATTCGCTTGTTGGTATGATCAAGATAGGACAGCAGCAGAGAATCCTGACCCTGTATTCTTCGGTTGCCGAGAGCCGTCAGCAGCAGGGACAATGACCGAGATGAAGCAGATTCCATCGCTTGAATGATTGCTTGGTCGGTCTGATTGCCCGGCAGATAGGATAATGTGTGCAGAACGGCCTCTAAATCAGATCGGGTCGTCCAGGAGCGATTGACCAACGCATCGACGGTAGACGCATTTCCAAGTTCAACAATGGCGTTAAATGCCGTCTCGCGAACCTCGTTGTTTTTTGAATCGAGTGCTGTCATGGGAACCGGTAAATACATATCATTGTTCATTTCTTGCAGTGAGGTGAGAAGAATGGTCTGATGGGCCGGTGATAACCGGCTGAAAATGGATTTCATCTCTTTCACACTGCAAGGTGATTCTGTCTCCTGAATCCATTGCAGCCCGGCAGTAACGAGTACACTGTCTTTTTGGTCGATAAATTGATTTATTCTTTCTGCAAACCGATGCGGTTCGGCATTGAGCAGGCGTCGACACGCCCCCATTTGAATGGAAATATGCTTGCTGGACAAAAGAGATTCATACTCATCCATAGATAGTTTTGGATTCCTATCTTCCAATTGGGCAGCTGCCTCCAGACGGGCGTGCTGCAGAACCGAGTTGTCAATCCGATGCTCCCGACCGGTAGCATCGGCTAATGCATTCAGGGCGGCATAGGAACCGATGTTTCCGAGCGCCGAGATTGCTGCAGAAGAAATGTCTGAATTACTGTGATTGATATATTCGGACAATAACTCGACTGAATTTTCATCGCGCCTGAACCCAAGCGTTTGGATGACTCCGATTTTAGATTTGGAAATAAGCTGCGGGCAGATCTCACGCAAAGCTGCTGATACGTCAGGATGCGGTATCCGGCTTAGAGCAAAAAGCGCCATATCATAGGTGGCGGGTTCAGACAGCATGCTTACAAGAGGTTGTACCGATTTCTCACTGCCGAGAAAGCTTAGCTTTTCACACAAAAATTGCTTAAATGCAAGCGAGTTGTCTTTTGTCAAAAAAGGCAGCAGCTGTTTTTCAATAAAAAGATTTGATTCTCCAGCATTGAGTTTGGAGACAATCATACTGTCGATTTGAGAAAGCACCAGTCTGCTGTCAGAGTATTGATAGGTTTGTGATTTTTCAAGTTTGTCCTTTAACGAGTTGGCAAAACCGGCCTGGATTTGCAAAAGCGCAAGCAGGAAAAATATCATTAGATTGAAACGCAGAGTTTTGAAATTCATTTTATCTATCCATTCTAATTAAACAGGTTATACGATTTTCCAGGGAGTACGCATAGGGCGGGAGAGCAGACGCGAGGCTTCCGGATCATTGATAATTGCTTCCGTTACGGGGTTAAATTTTATCTTTCGTTTTAGCAGCATGGCGATTTGTCCCAGGTGTCCCGGAGTTGCACTGCGGTGCGCAACTTCCGCCGGGGTTATGGTCGGACGTCTGGATTTCATACAGTCGATAAAATTTGCCCGGTGATCGTTTGACCGGTAAAGATGCACTTCGTCAGGGCCGAATGTCTCACGCACAAGAGATTCCGGATTTGTTTTGATGACGCCGCCGCGATTAACATATACCCAGCCATATTCTCCAATCCATCGAGTTCCCATGGGGATCTCCGGATATCCTCCGGCAATGATCATGGTGATATTCTCGGGATACTGCGCTTTTAAATAATAGCGGCTTGCTGCATCCCATGGCCCTGTTTTCGGATATTCTCCTTTGCCTTTTATTTCAAAAGGTCCGGTATGTTCCATACCCAATCCCCAGTGTGCGATATCGGCATGGTGTCCGATCCAGTCCAGCAGCTGTCCGCCGCCGAATGCGAGCTGCCATCGCCAATTCCAGTGCGTTTTAAACGGAATATAAGGCGTGTACGGCGCCGGTCCCAGCCATCTGTCATAATCCAGGGTTGCAGGCGGTGTCTGGATATGGTATTCTTCCGGGATGCGTCCGGAATATCCTTCCGGCAATCCGACTTGTACTGTGTGCACTTTGCCGATGCGGCCGTTTCTTACCAATTCGCAGCCGAACCGGAAATTGGACTGCGACCGCTGCCAGCTGCCGGTTTGCCATATACGTTGATTTGCTTGTACGGCATTGCAGATCGCCCGCCCTTCCGCCAAATTATGAGATAATGGTTTTTCGCCG
This sequence comes from candidate division KSB1 bacterium, assembly GCA_034521575.1. NCBI lineage: Bacteria > Pseudomonadati > Candidatus Zhuqueibacterota bacterium. The sequence continues at coordinate 856,201 of JAXHMJ010000002.1, read as the reverse complement.
TAAATGTCTTTTCCGTTTTCCGCGGCTTTGACTGCAATATATCCATGCCAATGATCCGGTGTGGCGAGCGAGATGGCGTCAATAGACGGGTCATGGATCAGCTTTAGGAAATCCGGGGTCGCGATGCAATTCTGGCCATGAACACTAACCATTTCCCTGGCCTTTTCAAGTCGGATTTCATCCACATCGCATACAGCCACAATTTGCGCATCGGGATTACCCAGAAATACCTGCATATTTGACGTGCCCATATTGCCCATTCCGATACACCCTATGGTTATTCGGTCGCTCGGCGCTGTCTTGCCGTTTTTGCCCAGCGCCGAACCCGGAATAATCAGGGGCGCGCCAAGGACAGCTGTAGCCTTTAATGTATGTTTAATAAAGGATCGACGGTTCACCTTTGAATTCATTCCCAACTCCTCAGTCTTTAATATCGATTTGCTTTTTCAGGTCTGCAGATTCGAGGATGGCATCGCTTATAACAGCGGCCTTGTACCCGTCATAAAATGTAGCTGCATCCGGAGAAACATTTTTGTCATTTACAATACAATCCAGAAAATGTGTCAATTCATGCACTAATGTGTGCTCCCAACCGAGCATATGTCCATGCGGCCACCAGTTTTTCAGCCAGGGATGATAAGATTCGCTGACCAGTACATTATGAAAACCCTGGGTTTCCGATGTTTCATCATCATGCCAATAAACATTCAGTTCATTCAACCGTTCCAGATTAAACATCAGACTGCCGTTTTCTCCATTGATTTCAAGTCGTTGATGATTTTTGCGCCCTGTTGCAAATCGTGAGGCTTCGAGTGTTCCCAGTGCGCCGTTATCAAATTCAACAAGAGCAGCGAACGCATCGTCCACATCAACCGGCCCGGTTCCGCTTCCGTCCGGTAGTTCGCGTTCAGGTATAAATGTTTTGGTTTTGGCCTGCACTGAAACCATCTCACCCAAAAGGAAACGGCTCAGATCAATAATATGTGTACCCAAATCGCCCAAAACACCGCTTCCGGCCTGTTCTTTGTTCATGCGCCAGAGTCGCGGTGTGTTATAAGCAGGAAGAAGCCACTCCTGCAAATAGACCGCACGAAAATGATAAATACGGCCCAGGGCGCCGGATTTGATTAAATTGCGTGCATGTACAAGCGCGGGTACAAATCGATAGTTAAAACCTGCCATATGTTTGACACCTGCATTTTCAACAGCATCAAGCATGTCCTTTGATTCCTCCGCAGTGCGTCCAAGCGGTTTTTCACAGAGAATATGTTTGCCCGCCTGTGCTGCGACGATGCTCGGTTCCGCATGCATAAAATTCGGTCCGCCGTTGCTGATTAACTGGATATCTTTATTGTCGATCATGTCACGCCAGTCGGTGTAGGCGTACTCATAGCCGTAGCGTGCTGCTGCAGATGTCACTGCGGATTTGTTACGTCCGCAAATTCCGACCAGACGGGGACGCGCCGGAGGTGTTTCAATCATATAGGGAAGTGATTTGAACGCATGCGAATGGGCTTTACCCATAAATGCATATCCCAGCATTCCGACTCCGATTTCAGGCAAATCGCCCTGTTTTTTTTCTTTGGCCAGGTGTGTGAATCCGGTTTCTTTACTCATAATAACCTCTTTTTAACGTGAATAATTTATAAATCAAGATTCAAATGCGTCGTCAAATGCCGTGTCCGGGGGTGAAAAATCCTCTCTGCGGATTATTTCCAGTGCTTCCTGTGCTCCGTGTACGCGGTTCATACCGGAATCTTCCCATTCCACGGATAACGGTCCCTTGTAACCCACGCGATTTAATGCGCGAATGATCGGATCCCATTCGACATCACCATGTCCGGGAGAGACAAAATCCCATCCCCGTCGTGAATCGCCAAAGCTGAGATGTGAGGAGAGGATGCTGTTGCGGCCGGTCAGTTGTACCCGTGAATCCTTGATGTGAACATGGTAAATACGGTCATCAAAGCTGTCAATGAATTCGACCGGATCGACAAATTGATGAACAAGATGGCTGGGATCAAAATTAAAGCCAAACGCGGGATGGTTGTTCACCGCATGTAACGTGCGTTCGGCAGTGATGATATCATAAGCGATTTCCGTGGGATGAACTTCCAGAGCAAATTTTATTTTATTTTTTTTAAACGTGTCGAGAATCGGTGTCCAACGCTCTGCAAAATCACGATATCCGGCATCAATCTCGTCTGAAGAGGTCGGGGGAAAGAAATACAGCTTGTGCCAGATGCTGCTGCCTGTAAATCCATTGACGATATCGACACCGAATTGCTTTGCAGCTATTGCTGTATCCTGTATTTCAGCCGCTGCACGCTGTCGGACTCCTTCGGCATCGCCGTCTCCCCAAATCCGTTCCGGCAATATACCTTTATGACGTTCATCAACGGGATCACAGACGCATTGTCCGACAAGGTGATTGCTGATGGCAAAGCATTTTAGATCGTACTTGGCAAGCAGATCTTTCTTGTCCCGGATATATAAATCACTTTCCAGGGCGCGGGGGACCTCAAAATGATCGCCCCAGCATGCCAGTTCCAGCCCGTCATATCCCCATTGGCTGGCAAGTTTTGCAAGTTCTTTTAGCGGCAGGTCTGCCCACTGTCCGGTAAATAAAGTTACAGGTCTGGACATAGGTACTCCTTTCGATCGTTATAATTGTATTCAACAAAACACACGCCACAGTTTATTCTTGTCTAACCATAGACCGGGCTTTTCCAGGACTCGCGCGGATGATATTTACTTTCACCGGCCCACAGAATGCCACGTTTTAAAATGCTCAATGCCTCGGGCACATCAAAATCATGTGCTTTGTGTCCCAGAGAAGAATAAAAAATCCGCCCCTCACCGAAATATTTTTTCCACACCACCGGCATGACGCATCCGTCAATCCAGTCCGCATGTTCACCGGTAAAGGTCGTGGTGGCCAGGACTTTGACATTTGGGTCCACGTGCATATAATACTGTTCCGAATGCATGGCAAAGTCATTCAGAGCTTTTGTCACCGGATCTTTGTGATTGGTGATATTTACGGTATAATCAATCACACCACCGGGATGCGCAACCCATTGACCGCCGGTCATAAACTGATATTCCACATTTTGCCGAAAGGAATCACACAATCCGCCATGCCAGCCGGCCAGGCCGATTCCGCTTTTGACTGCTTTGAGAAGACCCTGCTCCTGTTCTTTGGAGATTTCACCCATGGTCCAAACCTGGACAATCAGATCCAGGGACTGCATATATTCTTGTTCGGTATAGACATCGAGTGAATCCGATATCCGCACCTCGGCGCCATTTTCCCGCGCCCAGGGAGCCAACAGATCAATGCATTTTTTGGGTTCGTGTCCGTCCCAACCGCCCCAGACCATGAGGACTTTTTTATTGTTGAGCGTAGGTTCCTGAACAGCAGCAGTTCCCGTACTCGCCTTTAATAACCCGGCAGCTGCAGCAGAAACGGCTGTTTTTTTTAAAAAATCTCTTCTTTTCATCTGAATTTTCCTTTTTTCGGTTGAAATGATGAAATTAAATCATTATATATAAAGATAAAAAAATAATATTGATGAACAATAAATTTTTGCGTCTGTTTTGTATAATATTGTACTGTCAGTAAATGAGGTCTTTGCAGGTTGAAGAATCAGCTTTCTGCCGGACGACCGCGGGTCGGTTTGCTAATTGAAACATCGAATGCTTACTCGCGCGGGGTACTGAAAGGAATAAACGCCTATATTCACAAGCATTTTCCATGGTCACTTTATCTCGGTGAATACAGCAGAGGACTGCCGGATGTTTCCTGGCTGCTCAATTGGAACGGAGAGGGGATTATTGCCAGAATTGACAGTCCGCAAACGGCTGCAATTTTGGAAAAAATAAATATTCCTATTGTCAATGTGAGCTCTGGATATGTGATGAAAAAAATTCCATTGATTGAAACGAATGACAAAAAGATTGCTGAACTGGCAGCGAACCACTTTATAGAGTTGGGGCTTGAGCAATTTGCCTATTGCGGTGTGAATTACAACTGGTCGGATTGGCGGAAAAATCATTTTCATTATTATCTGCAGGAAAAGGGATTCAAATGCCATATCTATCCCTATGATTCGGAACCTGAGATGAATTGGGATCAGGATCGGATACGCCTGACCGAGTGGCTCTATGATCTTCCTAAACCTGCAGGTGTATTTGCCGCTTTTGACTCGCGTGCCCAAAATATTATTCAGATTTGTCAAAATGAGAATATACTTGTACCGGAAAGCCTGGCGATCATTGGAGTGGATAATGATGATTTGATATGTGAGTTTTGTGATCCGCCTCTTACCAGTGTTATACCGGATTCTTTCCGCACCGGATTTTTAGCAGCCAGGTGTCTTGACCGGATGATGCAGGGTGATTATAATTTCAAAGAACGTCAGTTTATTGAACCGCTGGGGATACAAAAACGAAAATCTACGGATATCAAGGCGATCAATGATCCGGATATTTCCAGGGCTATGCATTATATTCACAAACACGCTTGTGAAGGACTGAATGTGCAGCAGCTGCTGTCGTTTTTACCCATGTCGCGACGGGTGTTTGAGAAACGGTTCAAACGTATGATCGGTCACTCTCCTTATGAAGAAATTTTACGGATCAAAATTGTGCGTGTGAGAGAACTGCTGATAGAAACAGATCTAACACAGGGAGATATTGCACAACGAGCGGGATTCAAATATGAAAGCTATATGAACCAAAGCTTCAAACGCGTCGTTGGGCAGCCGCCGGGTGTATATCGTCAGGAACACAAAGGCATGTCCGCCGGAAACAACAGCAACACCTCTCCGTGGTAACGATCAGCCTGACCCGTCATCAGCTTTGGTGATCCGTTGTGCACCTGTGATTTCATTGTTTTGCCGTGAAATGCGCCCAATGCTGCAGATGCGCTCTTTGCCTTGGAGAAATCACATCGTTTCATTGATATTTTTGCTTTTTAGACTGCTTTCCAGTCCCGTTTGCGATTGAGTTTGTCATCATTTAAGATATCCAGTGCAATATTGCAGTCATCCACCATTTGAAAATCATACATTCCGGCACAGACAAAATCAGCGCCGTTTTCAAATGCATAGCGGAACGCGTCCTGTGGATGAATCGCGCCGGCGGCCATGGTTTTGAATGCGATAACCGGTTCCGGTCGGCTTGCAATAAAATCGATGGTTCTCTGTGGATCAAAACAGTATTTGTTGTCATGCCAGGTTTCTGCTTTTGCCGACCAATAATTATGGTGATGCAGGGTCTTCATCCAATAGTCCGGGAGCAAACCGAGCTCAACGCATTTTTCAAGCGTTTCGACCCGATGAGCGCCAATCCCCAACTGCAGGCCGTTATCGTGTATTAAATTCATGGCTTTTTCCAGATGGTCATACAAACCGTGTTGAATATAATGATCAGCTGTCTCACCCTGAATATAGCAGGAAGTGGCGCCGTAATCAATAGCGCGCTGGATTCGAGCGATATAATCTTGAAACGGTATCGCATACACTCCCTTGTCGTAATTCAATCCCGCACAGTCTGAGATGAACTGGATTTTGCCGATATTGCGTTTCCAGTATTCATCGATCAGCGTGCATAAAATCGGATTGGTGAGCAGGGTGTTGATGCCGCATTTTTCCGCTGTTAACAGCGTGGCAAATATTTTATCCTTGTTGTGATAAGCTTTGACAAGCTGGGATACATAGATCAAATCGCGCGAATGCGCCCAGCCGGACAACAGGTTGCCGCCGAGAATCAAGCGGCTGAATTCGACATTGTTGATTGTTGCTTTCGGGATTTGCCCGTTCAGATGCGTCAAACCCGCCGGATTGAAGAGTTTGGTGCTGGCGCTGGTCATAGCATCAACCAGATTTTTGTCTTCCCAGCTTTGCCATTGTTTCTTACGCGCAAACGCCCAGGCAAAAACACCGGCAGCCGGGACACCGGTCAGGGCTTTAATGACCTGCCTGCGTCCAATATTGACCTGTTCTTCCGGGTGTTTGACATCGAGTTCTTTTTCCGCTTTGGTTGTTTTGGGTTTGCGCTTTAAAAAGAAATCCAGACCGAATACTTTGCCGGTGGGGAAATAAATCAGGATACCAAGGGCGAAAAATTCTACCAGATTTTTGTTGACCACCAGATAATTACCCTCCGCGGGAACACCGAATTCGAGACCGACAAACGGCGGATTGGCAATATAGTAAAGCGCCAGCAGCGCCATGCCGCAAAAGGCAGCGAATCGTTCGAATACACCGAATATCAATGCAGCGCCGATGAGAATTAATCCCCAGATATTCAGAAAATCAACAGCTGCTAATACTTCAGGAGTTTCCGCCATCCAGTGAAACACGGGTGCAAAAATCCAGTTGGAAACACTCAAATAGCTGGCAGCGGTCCAGTCGGTCTGCAGCAGTTTGACCAGCCCTTCGTATAAAAAATGCCAGCCGATTGTAAGGCGCAGCAGAACGAGTATGAGCGATTGGGAGAAAGTACGATTTTTCATAACAGTTCCTGATGTTTTGCATAGGCCTTAAAGGTTTAAGCTAAAATAACGAAATATTATCAAGCAAGCAAGAAGATTTTTCAGCAGTGATGGGGTGGGAGGTGATATGCAAAAAAACAGCAGACTGATCGCGTCAGCCTGCTGTTTCATTCTAATGATGATTTTGAATAATATTATTTCAGCAGTAAAAGTTTCTGCGAGGTTTTATAATCACCTGCCTTGAATATGGCAAAGTAAATTCCGCCTGGCAGCAATCGACCGCTGTTGTCACAGCCATCCCAGATGACGGTATGCCGTCCGGCAGGCTGTTGTCCGGATGCGAGTGTCCGGATTTCCTGACCCCTGAGATTGTATATTGTGAGTCGGACATTGGAGGCAGCCGGTATATCATAACTCAAACGGGTGCTTGGATTAAAAGGATTCGGGATATTGGGGTGCAGTTTGTATTCAGAAGGCATTCCCTTTGAATCGTCCACACCGCTAAATGATTTAATGTCGACCCAATAATCCTGTGTTTCACCGTCCGGCGCAAATCCACAGAACCACAGTCCCGGAAGGGTGCTGAAGCGGAGTCGCAAATAAGAATCACCGGGTTCTGTGTCATCCGGCAGGTCAAATGAGAGTTTCTCAGTGCCGGACGGCAGCCACAGGTCATCAATGACATGCGAAGGCGGATCGAACCAGTGTCCGGAATGAATGAATATCCAGCCAGACATTGACATAGCCGGCACTCGACAGATCCACTTGCATCTCTACGGTTTCACCCGGTACAAAATCCGTGAGAAAGCGCACGCCGTCGGCGTCATTGAGATGGTTGGCATCATCGCCCTTGGCATCGGATTGCGGTTGACCGTCGGATTCCGCATCGATCAACTCGCCGATTTGCACATTGGGTCCACCAGATGATGAGCGCCGTTGGCCATGCGGGTTGTGGCATAGCCGGGAATCCGGAGCGTCGCCGAAATCGAGATTCCACTCATATTCCGTTGTTCCCAGTTCAAATGCCAAATCCCAGCGAGGCGCCAGGGGTTCACCGGCCTCAAATACAAACTGACCGTCTTTGGATTCAATGGAATGGAACAGCACCGCATCATCATTGAAATAATGCATGCGCGTCTTCCATCCCCAGATATGTTCTTCCGGCGGCTCTTGTTCATATACAGCGGTCACGCACAGCCAGTAAACCGTTGAATCGCCTTCCTGATAGAACCAGGTATCCTTGGGAAGATTGATATGGTACCGGAAACAGGTTTCGGGTTCATCCATGCGATCCGGGAAAAAGTCGCAGCGTACCGGCAGTTCGTTCACAGCATCGCGAGGCATGAACAATTCCCAGATCCGTTCGCCCGGATGACTGAATTCGTTTTCTTCATCACGGGGCACATCCGTCCAGATGCTCAGATGGAACATATTCGGCGCCTGTTCGGGCGGCAGGTCTTGGCGCCAGTTGGTATACGAACCCCACCAGCGGATAGATGTGACCGGCTGGGGATTAAAGCAGAACCAGTCATCCGCGGCCATGCGCTCCATAAAGATAGACGGTTCATCCCAGCCGAAATAACAGGTGGTGTCTTCCCACAGGGGATCGAACAGCGGCGGCTGCGACCATTTTAATACGCCGTCTCCCGGTCCGGGTTCTTGTTGCATATTGCCGAAATTGGCCGCCTGTACTATCTGGCCCACAGCCACCGAGACGGTATGTGTACCCGGCGCCGGCGGATAGGTTTGAGTCCAGCCGTTCTGCAGTTGTTCTCCGACAACGTACGAACCATCCGCTAAATTGCTGAACTGGTAGCGGCCGCTGGCGTCAGTTGTTGTGGTCAGATCGCCGCTGTCATACACACCGTTGCTGTTCATGTCCAGCCAGATGGTCCAGTTGGGCAACGGTGGTTCCGGTGTCGGTGCCACATCCCATATACCATTGCCGTTCAGGTCGTTCCATTTGTAGCCGAACAGCATACTTCCTTGCGGAATCGAATCGCCTTCTGATTTGACAACAACCAGATGATCTTCCACTTCGCCGCTTTTCATGTATCCATATGAGGAAAATCCCGGACCTTCAGGTCTTGCGACACGAACTCGCGCAAATGTATTTCCAAGGACAGCATATGTCGGCACTTGCGCGATCATGCCAATGACGCAATACCCCTTACCTGAACCGCTTGCATTATAGCTAAATGTTAATACAGCTTCGCCGGGATCCTCCCAATCCTTATCCTGGTTCCAGTCTATCCATAAGAAAGCCATGACAGAATCATTAGCAGGATATGTGGTAACTAATACAAAATGCATCAACTGACCCGGTACAAAATCTGAAAATTGTTGAAATCCATCTTCATCATCTCCATCACTATCCTGATCGTCTCCAAGAGCCTGAGGATGTCTCTGCATCCCTGTTTCTGCATCCGGTGCTGCGGATCCACCAATATATGCGCCAGCAATGGTGTGAGAGGCAGCCGGATAGGGAGAAGGAGCATCCCCCCAATCGAGATTTTCCTGTTCCCCCTCAATTTCAACCATATAATCCTCAACTTCACCATCACCGCCGTAATCGTACCAGATGGGGACAAACTGCACGCCCTGCTCCTGACGTCCGATAAACAGTCTGAAACGCGCATAGGTCGGGCCGGGTATTGAATTGGCCGGTACGGTAAAATTAAAGGTGTGGGAAGTGACAGAAGACGCGGTCAGGGTCAAATATTGACTGCCGATGAGTTCGGTTTGCTGAAATGAATTATCGCGGTTGAAATCGATCCAGCCGACGACGTATCCGTAATCATCCACTGCGCCCCGGTTTTCAACATCAATTTTTGCCGTACCCGGTGATCCCGGCATGAACGGAGCGGTGATCAGCACACCGTCTTCATCATTTTGGTCTGCGTTATCGTCTCCGTCCGCGGCAATAGTGGGCAGGCCGTCCGGCTCTGCATCCGTCAGTGTACCGATTGAAATATCGTGATGGACGCTATGCGAAGCGCCGTTACTAATCATGCGGGTTCGGTAGCTATCCGGTGCATCGCCGAAATCCACGCCTTCCTGTTGTTCTTCATACAGGTTTTCAAAATACACCACAATGTCCTCACCGGAATCATAATCGAGTTTCGCCTGATTCAAGGACAAGTCAATACTGGAACCGTTGTCCGTATCACCGGTGATGAAAATACTGAACAAATTCCAGCCCATGGGCGGATATTCCTGAATGATATAGTCTCCAGGTGCCATTCCAACTGCGAGAACATGCTGTTTGCTCGGATCTTGCAGAGTAAACGGACCGAGATCGCTTCCAAAATGAAACGGTGTATCATCCGCCGGAGAGGCGATTTTTACGACTGTGATGGAACCGGATGTTCCAATTTCGACGGCATAGTCCTCAATTTCTCCATGCGCAATGCCATTCGGGGGAAAGGCCCCCAGTCACTATAGATGGCGCGCATGTAGGTTTTGCCGGTGAGAGCGGTTCCCGGCACCAGAAACGGGTACGTATACGTACCCGTGGTTACATGGTCATCGACAATTTTATCATAATTATCCCAGACGTTGTTCTGATCAAAATCGATCCAGATTTCGAGCCGCGGTTCATGTTCAGCCGTGCCGTAGACCGTGGCATCCAAACTGGCATGCTGACCGGGCAGTAACGCACTGGTCAGTACAATACCGTCTTCATCATCCGAATCCGCTTTGTCGTCGCCCTGCGCATCGCTGTCCGGCTGATGCGCCAGTTCAGAATCAATGCCGCTGCCCAGGTAAAAGGACTGATGCACGGTATAGTGGGCGAACGGGTCATAGGGGGTTGGCACATCACCGAAATCAAAAAACTCGCTGGATTCGCGTTGATAATTACCGAAATCAATGCCCGTAACGACTTGTCCTGCGTGTACATTTACATAATAGGCCGAGTCAGAGGTAACAGTCCAGCCGTTTTTAGATTTTTCATAGAGAAGGCACAATGTGCTATCATTTTCCGGTTTTACGGTAAATGAATATCCACCCGTACTGTCGGTTAATGTTGATTGATCGGGTGATGAAAAGGGATGTTCATCCAATACTATTTCCCATCCCGGTATACCCGGTTCTCCTAAATCACGCTGTCCGTTTTGATTGAGATCATTAAACTTGAAGCCTTTGATCACAGCTTTATCTTGTTGAAATTCCCTGATATTGACAGAAGCGGAATCAGCATCACTCGAATTGTGGCTGTCGTAAACACGTAAATAAATGGTGCCGGAGAATAGAGAATTCCAGGTATACTGCGGTTTAGCTCCTGTGGCATCATCATACTGTCCGTCCCCGTCCAGATCCCATTGGTACTGAGTAATGGAATCGCCGACATCCGGATCCCAGGAGCCGCTGCCGTCCAGAGTCATCGAAACACCCGTGTAGCCGTTGTACGGACCGTCCGCTTCCGCCACAGGCGGATTGTTGTCCGGCTGATCTTTGGCATCCCAGAATTTGTTGCCGGTCAAGGTTTTCCCGGATAACGGATACATGTACTCGATCAGATCGGCTGTTTTTACGGCGCCGCCAACGCTGGTTGCGCCATTGGAAGAATAACCGCCGGGATTGATTTCTTTGATGGAATAAAACTCCCAGGAGCCTTCTGCTTCAAGACCGTACCACCCCTCTGAATTGGTTGTGGTTACATCAACTCTTTGATCCAGAGTTCCCTGATTGTTTGAACCCCAGAGTTCCACCGTAACCCCGTTCAGCGGATTGGCTGTCGGAGGTTCGGTCCCGGTTGCGCCCTCATAGACGCGGCCGGATAGTGTCTGGGAATGAACAGGACATAGCATCCCAGCACACAGCAACAACAGAATCAGAGTTTTCATTGCACTCCCCTCGCTGTTTAGTAAATAATGAATTTAAAAATATTATAAAGCCAAACGTTTGATGTCGCAAGTCCAATGACTCTTGTATTCTTATTTTATAAAAAGTAAGGCTGATATTGCAAAGGCAAACCGAATCTTTATTATTCCTATGGACAAAAAGTGATTCGGGTTCAGAAAAGGTTATATCTTTGTATGATTTTCAGAGTTCTTTGTCTAGGTGGGTGTATTCAGAGTCATGGTGGTTCCGGGTAGTGCCAATTTTCAACACAAGCATCAGAATGCGTTGTAGCGTTCGACGATGAATGGAATTTGCGTCTGAAAGCTAACGGTTCCGGATTGACTGTACATTTATTTAGTCATTATTTGTCAAATATGCAAGAAAAATGTGCTAAAATAATATAATATTCACTTTATCATCAACATTTTTTTAGAGTCGACTCTGTGATCCGTTTTTAGAATGTAATAATACGATCCGGAGGGCAGTGCGCTACCGTCAAAAATAACCTGGTGCGATCCTGTTGATTGCATTGAATCAACAAGCTTGTCGATCTGCTCTCCAATTGCATTGTAAACAATGAGCTGAACGTGGGAGGGATGCGAAAGCTCATATTCGATGCAGGTTACGGGGTTAAAGGGATTGGGATAATTCTGCATCAGTCTGAAATTCAAAGGCTGATTTCGGTGGTGCACCGGGGAGACAGAGGAATAGTATGCAGACAACTCACTGCAAGTGAATGAAAAATTGTGATAGGCATCCTCAAATTCGCAGGCAGCGGATCCTGATACCCATTCATAGCCGTTCCAGCCTCTGGATTCAAATAGTATCATATTTCCGGACTCGTCGTATTCATAGGTCATCATCCAGTAATCTTCCCAGCGTTGGTAGAGCGCGTTCCAGGATTGCCAGAGTCCATGCAGACGGTTGCCGTTATCATCGTATTCATAATGTACCTGCTGATCATTACGCCAATCTTGTTCATCCTCTATCCACTGTTTGTAAATTGCGTAAATTAATTGCCGGGCATTGTCATAATGGTTGGTTTGCTGCCAATTGTTGATCCATTTTCCTGAAAGGCTGTCAAGCCGATCTGCCCGGTAGTGTATTAATTTCCCTTGTGAATAGGTGTAAAATTCCCGCATTTCGTTCACCCATGTTTCGCTTTGACCGTCCCAGGTTTGCAAAAGCCCCGTGGCTTGCCGGCCTTTATCGGTATAAGTGAATGAGTAACTGCGATTATTTTTCCAGCTTCCGGAAAGGCTGTCCCAGGACTGCAGTGTTGTGCTTTGTATATTTCCGTCTTTATCCCAAGCGAAATGAACCTGTTCCGTTTTTTCCCAGCTTTGTTCCTCGCTATTCCACATTTCCTGTAGCTGTGTTGTGAGCTTGTCATCGCTGAATGCGCGTGTATTGCGGGTATCTTGAACCCACTTTGCACCTTGATTGTCCCAGAGTTGCTCCAAAGTCTCGATTCGGTTTCCCCGGGCATCATACCTATAAAGAGTCCGATACAGGTCACTCCAAATGTCCGAATCATAATCCCAGGTCTGGTATAACGTAGAGGTCCAATTGTGATCACTGTTCATGGCTCCGGTGTATTTGTAATAATAGCCCTGTCGTACGAAAATGATGCTGTCAATGACACTTTTATTTGATGTGGCTGGAAAGACTAACTGACTGACCGGAGACGCAGCTTTTTCGGATAAATGAATCACAGGAGCTGAAAACTTTGAATCCCGGTTATTTAAAGGAAGGCTTTTTGCAGCGGAATGAATGCCGCCATACAGGCCATGGGTCGTGATAAACAAAATCAAGATAGTGATGCCGGACGAAAACTTCATAAAGGACCTCTATTTGTAAAAGCAATACCTGCTACGAGTTGCCGGAGAGAAAAGGACGGACTATATCCTCTTCTCAAGAGAATATAATGGATTTTATGTACAGAGGCAAATATAAAGATTTACTGTATGGGAATTTTCCGTTGCAAAACATACATTTAACCCTTACATTAGAGTTTGTAAAGAGAATACAATATACGGAATGTTTATGAATATAAAGCCTCGTTTGTTTTTAATCGACGGAATGGCGCTGGCTTATCGGGTCTACTATGCCTTTGCGCGCAATCCTCTGACAAATTCACGCGGAGAAAATATCAGTGTTGTTTACGGATTTTCAAATACGTTATTTAATCTTTTAAAAGATGAAAATCCGGAATACCTGGCCGTTGTTTTTGATACATCTGAACCTACTTTTCGACATAAACTTTATGAAGAATACAAATCCAATCGAGAAGAGATGCCGCAGGATATGTCGGATCAGCTGCCGAGAATCACAGAACTGTTAAAAGCGCTTGATATTCCCATTGTGTTAAAGGATGGATTCGAGGCTGATGATGTCATCGGTACTCTGGCCAAACAGGCGGTGGAAAAAAATCTACAGAGCGTGATTGTCTCCGGCGACAAAGATTTGCTTCAGCTGGTTGATGATTCGATTGTGGTTCTTGATCCCGGCCGGGCCGGCAGCAAACCCCAATGGCTTGATGCGGATGGTGTAAAAGAAAAAATGGGGGTCCCGCCTGAAAAGATTAAAGATTTTTTGGCCTTGACAGGTGATACCTCGGATAATATTCCCGGCGTAAAGGGGATTGGTCCGAAAACAGCGACACGGTTATTGACGGTCTATGATTCTCTTCAAGATATATTGGCTCATCTTGATTCGATGAAAGACAATCGCACCCGGACTAAAATTGAAAAAGATCAAGAGGAGGACAATCATCTACAATTGTCCGAACAGCTCACCACCATTGATCTAAATGTTCCGCTGAACCTATCTCCGCTTGACCTGAAACGCCCGGAAATTGATTCGGAAAAAGCGTTTAAATTTTTTCAAAGTATGCAGATTCATGGCATGATGAACCGTTTCGCGCCTGAAAAACAAAAAATTGAAACTGAATACAACTGTGTTTGCGATGACGAGACGTTTGATGGTTTTATCAAAGAACTTGCGCAGCAATCTCATTTTGCCTTTGATACCGAAACAACCAGCAGTGAACCGATGCGCGCTGAGCTGGTCGGCCTCTCTTTTTCCTGGAAAAGCGGACAGGCCTGGTATTTACCGGTCAAGGGGCCGGACATGCTGACGGAGGAAGAACAGCCTTTGGATATCAAGCTGGTGCTTGCCAAACTCAAGCCGATTTTAGAGGACGAATCGATAACAAAATGTGCGCATAATGCAAAATATGACATAATAGTGCTCTGGCACTCTGGCATCTATGTCCGGGGTCTGCTGTTTGATACGATGGTGGCCAATTATCTTTTGAACCCTTCAGTCCGTCAGCATAGTTTGGACGCCTTGAGTCTGCATTATTTCGATGTCAAGAAAATTCCTATCAAGACACTGATCGGTGCGGGGAAAAAAGAAAAAACCATGGATCAAATCCCGATTAAACAGGTCAGTGATTATGCAGGTGAAGACGCAGATATGACGTGGCGATTGTGGGAACTTTTGAAACCCAAGATGCAGGAAATGAACCTTGAACGCCTGATGACCGATATCGAAGTGCCTTTGATTTATGTTCTGGCAAAGATGGAATATAACGGCGTTTCTCTTGACCTGGATTATTTGAGAACCATGTCAAAGGAATTGCAGTCTGAACTGACATCGCTGGAAAAGCGGATTTACGAATTGGCAGGTATAGAGTTCAATATCAACTCGCCCAAGCAGCTGGGCAAGATTCTGTTTGAGGAACTCGAATTGCCCGTGGTCCGGCGCACCAAAACCGGTTATTCCACTGATGTTTCTGTTCTTGAAGAATTGGCAAAATCTCACGATCTGCCCAAGAGCATATTGGATTATCGTCAACTGGCAAAGCTGAAATCAACTTATGTGGATGCTCTGCCTAAATTAATTCATCCCAAAACCGGGAAAATACACACATCATTCAATCAGACGATTGCTGCGACAGGCAGGCTGTCGTCCAGTAATCCAAATTTACAAAATATCCCCATACGCACGTCAGTCGGGCGTAAAATTCGCAACGCCTTTATTCCGCTGGCCAAGGGACATGTTCTGATTGATGCAGATTACTCTCAGATCGAATTGCGTATTATGGCGCATCTTTCCGGTGATGAGACATTGATTGAAGCATTTAGAAACGACAAAGATGTGCACACACGTACTGCCGCTCTGATCTTTGATGTAGAAGAACAAGCTGTCAGTGCGGACCAGCGTCGCAAAGCAAAAGAGGTGAACTTTGGCATCATGTACGGCATGGGCGCCTACGGGTTGGCCAATCGATTGGATATATCGCCTGAACAAGCCAACGAGTTTATTAAATCCTATTTTGCAAATTATCCGGATGTACAGAGATTTATGGTTGATATTGTACACAAAGCCCGGGAAAACGGATTTGTTACGACTCTATATGATCGCCGTCGTTACGTGCCGGAGATCAAGAGTGATAACCGGCGTGTCCGGGATTTTGCCGAGCGAACGGCAATCAATACACCGATTCAGGGAAGCGCAGCGGATTTAATCAAAATAGCAATGATTCGCATTCAAAAAAGGCTTGAAGCGGAACAACTGCAGACTCTGATGATCATTCAAGTTCATGACGAGTTGTTATTCGATTGTCCTGAATCGGAATTAAAAGATATTGAACCGCTGATACGCCAGGAAATGGAAGACGCTATTTCTCTCAATGTCCCGATTCGTGTTGACATTGGAGCAGGAGCAAGCTGGCTTGAAGCACACTGAACACCGGGTTTGCTGATATGGCTATGAAGAAACATGTGGAAATTCAATTCGCAAGTGACCCGGCTTTGCTCTGTATCGTCAGAGCAGCGGTCGGACAAATGTGTCATGTGGCCGGATTCAACAAACGGACTTGCAGCAAGATTGTTTTGGCGCTTGATGAAGCCTGTTCGAATATAATACGCCATGCCTATCATCAGGAAACAAATCACACGATACGGCTTGTTTCGGGAATTGATGACGAAAAAATAGAGTTTACGCTATTGGATACGGGAACTCCGATTGATGTTGCTAAAATAAAATCAAGGCAACTCGACGAAATTCGTCCCGGCGGCCTGGGTGTTTACCTGATTAAATCGGTTATGGATTTTACAGAATGGTCTTTTGCGGAGAAATCCGGTAACAAGTTATACATGTACAAAATAATACCACGAGGAAATAATTGAATTTAAAGATCAACGAACATGTCGATACCGCGTTTGCTTATTATGAGATCAGTGGAGAAGTTGATATGTACTCTTCACCCCTGGTCCGTAAAGCTATTATGAACGCGGCAAACAAACAGGTACAATTGATTTTGGTAAATCTGGACAATGTGAATTATATGGACAGTTCAGGGGTTGCGACGCTGATCGAAGGACTGCAGTACAGCAAAAAGTATGGCGGAAAAATTGTGCTTGCCGGTCTTCAGGAAAGTGTGCGCCAGGTTTTCGAACTCACAAAACTGGATAAAATTTTCACAATTTATAATGACATCAACACAGCAAAAAAAGAACTGGATCTGCCGTTATGAAACAGCAGGCAGGCAATACCGGACGTCGTGCTGTTTTGTTTTTGGTCTATGTGGCAAGAATTTTCAGACAAAGCGGACGGACCCTCTCGTGGATTTTTACCGGACCATGGCGGGGTAAAAAAATTCGCTGGGCATTTACCAGTACACAGGTGGTCCGAATGGGGGTGGAATCAATACCGATCGTTTCTATTATTGCATTCAGTACCGGATTGATCATTGCCATGCAGGCTGCTTATCAGCTGGAACAATTCGGAGCGCTGATCTATGTGGCCGATCTTGTGGGGGTGGCAATGTGCCGTGAGCTGGGTCCGCTGATCACCGCTATTGTGGTTTCCGGCCGCAGCGGATCAGCGATTGCAGCAGAAATCGGCACCATGAAAGTCTCCGAAGAGATTGACGCATTGCAGACAATGGCGCTGAATCCTGTCGGATTCCTGGTCGTGCCGCGCACTCTGGCCATGATGCTTGTGCTTCCCTGTTTGACGGTGGTTGCCGATTTTGTCGGGATTGCAGGCGGTTTTGTCCTGGGTGTTGCCAATCTTCAATTGACATTTGTTGCCTATTTTAATGAAACCATCAATGCTATTGTGGCAAAAGATTTTATTACCGGATTGATAAAAAGTTTCTTTTTCGCCATTATCATTGCACAGGTTGGAGCTTTTCAGGGATTTCAGGTCAAAGGCGGAGCAGAGGGGGTTGGAAAATCTACAACGGCCTCCGTGGTGACGTCAATTTTCCTGGTCGTACTTGCTGACCTTTTATTCACCATGTTGTTTTACTCTACGTTATAGATTATGGAAAAAAAAGAACCTATTATAGAAATACGCAATCTGCAGACGAGTTACGGCGGACATGTTATACTCAATGGTATCAACCTGAATATCTATCCGCACGAAACTCTGGTTATTCTCGGACGTTCCGGATGCGGCAAAAGTACGCTGCTCAGACATCTGATTGGATTGAATAAGCCGGATAAAGGCCATATCCGAATTAAAAATATCGATTTAAATGTAGCGAATGAAGCGCAGCAGGAAAAGCTGTTAAGGCGAATAGGTATGCTGTTTCAGAACGGCGCTTTGTTCAATTCGATGACCGTGGGTGAAAATGTTGCCCTTCCGCTGACCGAGCATACACCTCAGCAGTTCTCGACGATTCGAATTATCACACGTATGAAACTGGGCCTGGTGGGGTTGTCCGGATTTGAAAACTTTATGCCGGCGCAGTTGTCCGGGGGTATGAAAAAACGCGTTGCGTTGGCCCGCGCTATTGCAATGGATCCGGATATTTTGTTCTGTGATGAACCGTCTGCCGGTCTTGATCCGATCGTAGCGGCAGGTATTGATAATCTTGTCCTGAAACTCAAAAAAGCGCTGAAAATGACAATTGTCGTGGTAACCCATGAAATGGAATCCGTAAAGACGATTGCCGACCGCATTGCTCTGCTGCATGACGGGCAGATTCGCTTTTTAGGCAGTTATGAAGAAATGATTCATGATACTGATCCCTTTGTCAAGCAGTTTCTGCGGAGAGAGCCGGATCAAGAACAGCTGGATCCGGATGACTATTTAAATGAATTGGTAAGAGACTAAACAACAGGATCTATTGTTTTGGAATATCAAAAAAATGAAATCAAAGCCGGACTGTTTATATTGGCGAGTCTGGTGCTCTTGTTTGCATTCTTGTTTATCATTATGGGCGCCGGGAACTGGGGGAATAAAAAAGTCTACCGTACCCGTTTCGGATATGTGGGCGGAGTTGAGCCCGGCTCTGAAGTGCGTTTTGCAGGCATGCTGGTTGGACAGGTAAACAAGGTGCAGCTTGTCGGGAAGGAATACCCCGGTGCTGAAATAATCATTAAAGTTGAAGAGGGCACTCCTGTCCGTGAGGACAGCAAAGCCTTTTTAACCACAGTCGGGATCATGGGATCATTTTACGTCGAGATTACACCCGGTTCACCGGAATCTGATCTATTGGAACCCGGCTCTCTTATAGAGAGCGAACAGGTTACCTCTTATGCACAAATGGCCGGTGAAGCCTCACAGATGATCAATCAAATCTCAGGATTATCCGAGCGGCTGAGCAGTATGTTTACAGACGAGAATCGCGAACACTTGACCGCCACCCTGAGATCCGCCCGTAATATCGCAGAAATGACAGAAAAGGATTTAAAAGAAACACTGTCCGCTGTTCAAAGTTTATCATCGCATACAGAGCAAGTTTTGATCGATCTGGATACCATCCTTGTCAGTAAGGACTCTGCTGTGACTGAAAGTGTCAGTCGACTGAATAAGCTGCTTGCACAAAGCGGGGAAACCGTAACCCACGTTAATGAGTTGTTAACGGATCTGGATTACGGTCTCAGTGCAAATGAAGTGAATATGAAACAGATACTGGATAATCTGAATTCAATGACACGGAATCTGAACGAGTTCAGTCAAACTCTGAAAGAAAAACCCTGGAGTGCGATACGAAAAGACTATCCGCCAAAACGAAAGGCTGTACAATGAAAAACGTATTCCCTGTATTGTTGTTACTGATATTTCTTATGATGGCCTGCGGGCATGCCCCAAATATGCAATATTATCGATTTCAGGAGTGGGGACCATTGGATTATGATCCTGCTTTTAGCAAAACATTGATTGTAAAACCCTTTAATGCACATCCTCTGCTCACGCAGCAGAAAATGCTCTATTCTCTGGAACCTTTTAAATTAGACTATGATCATTATAATCAATGGGCATTGCCCCCTGCTGTAATGCTGACTGATATGACTGTCAATTTCTTTAGAAATTCCGGATTATTTCAGGATGTTCAAACGGTTGCAGCAGGCGGAGGGGATGCGATCATACTAACCGGTGTCCTGGAACATTTTGAAGACCGCAGGCGTATGGATGAAAGATATGCCCTGGTCACGCTGCGTTTCGAGTTGTACGAAATGCAGGGTGCAAAACCCTTTTGGAGCAAAACAATCAAACATCGTACTGATATTTCAGGGTCTGATACCGAGCATATTATCAAGGCGTTGCAAAAAGCTTATCGGGAAAGCGTTCGGCAGCTCGCTCATGATATGATTGATGTGATACCATAAGATGGAGTATGGCAATGTTTCAAGCATCTCAAAATCAAAAAGACAGTCGTAATTCCCTGGGAAAATCGATAAAAACCTGGGTGTATACCCCGAAAACCTCAAACCGATTTCTGTTTTATTTGATTGGTCTTTTATTACTGGCTGTGGTGTTTGTGATCCGATACGGTGAAGACTATTTACCGATGATCAAAAAAATTCCCTCTATCGTTTTATATGCGATTCCTCTGGTGATTGGTCCGGCTGTAAATTACTTTAGAACACGCGGTAAAGCTCAAGAGTGGACTCTTTACGAGCATGGGTATATCATGAAATTTATAAAGAACAACGAGTATACGGGTGAGCAAATCAGTGGGTATTGGAAGGATTTTTCACGTTGCAACTATGACGAAAAAGGAGTTAAACTGATATCATCAGGTCCAGGCCGTAAAAATTTACGCGTAAAAGCCGAGCGCAATGTCATGGAGATATTCAGTATCTGCCGTGAGCGCATTGGTATAGCAGAAGCTGAACGTTTGTCCCATTCTTCCAAAGCACCGGGAGCGCCTGATACGCCGGAACAACGCAGGGTAGCAAAAATGGAACAACGTCATCGTCATGCTCACAAACGGGACTGGAGCTAAGATGATATTTTTACTGACTCTGAAAATTAATCGATTCTGATATGCCTGAATTGCCGGAAATTGAAACGATCAAAGCAACAATGCAGTTTTTGGTCGCTGACCGAATTACTCAGTTCTCCGTTCTAAACCAGAATTTGCGCTGGACTGTACCGATACGCAAGTTGAACCAACATATTTGCGGCGCAAACATAGACCGTGTTTGGCGGCGCTCAAAATATTTGATTTGGGATATGGATAGCGGCTATTCTCTGTTTATCCATCTGGGTATGAGCGGACGACTGGGCAGATTCCGTCCGGATTACCCGCTGGAAGCTCATTCTCATGTCGTCTTTCATTTAGAGTCCGGCTGGCAAATCCGTTATCGGGATCCAAGACGGTTCGGCTTTCTGGATGTCGCGTACACTCAGAATCTTGAACAGCATCCCCGGTTTAATAAACTGGGTGTTGAACCCCTGTCTGTTGATTTTTCGCCCCATTTTTTAAAATCAACCGCTCAGCGATCAAGGCGGTCTATTAAAACTCTGATTATGGATTCCAATATTGTCGTCGGTATTGGAAATATCTATGCCAATGAAGCGCTTTTTCGGGCCAAAGTCAGACCGGAAAGAGCATCGAATAGACTTACAGATTCTGAGATAACTGAAATTGTCAGTGCCATCAAAGATATCCTGGGTGAGGCTATTCAGCGCGGAGGAACAACACTTCGAGATTATAGAAACGCACAGGGTGAACCCGGTTTTTTTCAACAGGACCTTGCTGTTTATGCCAAAAGTGGGGTGCCGTGTAAGATTTGCAAACAAGCTATAAAGCAGATCCGATTATCCGGGCGCAGTACGTTTTATTGTGAAACGTGTCAATTATAGGAACAAGGAGAATGTCCATGAAGCAACTCATATTTTTAATACTGATATTTATGATTCCGCATGGTTTCGCAACATCCCCGGGTACGTCTAATGTTTCCGCGCGTATCACGGATTTTGGCGAAGAATTCGGGTATGGTATTATGTTTTCTCCAACACAAATGTTTCTTGTTAATGTGAATGGTCATTTTAGTCACAGCACTTCTTCGATAGAATATCCGTCAACTCAACAGGATGGACCGGATACGACACACTATGCCATTCATGTTTTTCCCGAATTGCGGTTTTATAATCGTCCGAAAAGCAAAATCAGTCCGTTTTTTGGCGTCTTTACACATTTCGGTTATGGCGGAGGAGTACGTGAACTGCCGGACAATCAGGATGCCGGACTCGCACAATCACAACTGACGATTGGCGCCGGATTTTCAACCGGCGCCGAAGTTTTCTTGAGTCGTTATTTAAGTCTTGCGGTTTCCGCGCGCTGGCTGCATTATACATTTGAAAATGCATCTCAGATTCATGATACCGGATCTATGGAAATTACCACCAAACATATAAGCCATAACCTGGATTTGAAATTCAATCCCGCTGTTTATTTGCGATTGCATTTTTAATGGATAAGGCATATTATTTGAGGAATTTGTGAAGACATCAAACATTTTTAAAAAGATAACGGTTCTATTCGGAATCAAAATTGAAAAGATCATTAGTGCACTTGGGTTGCGTGAGAAGGGGATATGGCGCGATTATTTTTTCATTTTACTCGGTTCGGCTGTTATGGGATTCGGAATAGGTGTGTTTCTGGTCAATGCCAAGGTTGTTCCCGGTGGTGTAACCGGACTTTCAATGACTGTTCATTATTTGACCAATGAAAGTGTGCCGGTGGGTTTGATGATGTGGGTGTTTAATATTCCTTTGTTCGTTTGGGGTATTGCCGAACTGGGTAAACGTTTCGGGACCCGGACATTCTTTGGGTTCACGATTAGCTCGTTTTTTGTTGACTTTTTTCGGGGAGATATACCGGGATTTGAGTTTCTGCATTTGCACGACCGTGAAAGCGTGTTGAATCTGATACAGAATGATTTTTTGATGGCCGTCTTAACCGGCGGTGTGCTGGTCGGTTTGGGGCTTGGTATTATTTTCAAATTTAAAGGCACTACGGCAGGAACTGATGTGGTTGCGGCTGTGGCGAAAAAACGCTGGGGCATTAAACCCGGACAATGTTTTATGGTTGTCGATTTTCTGGTGATTGCAGTGGCCGGGCTGGTTATTTATTTTAAGGATCTGTCTCAGGAAAGACCGGCTCTTACATTGTCTCTGTATGCGGTGTTTATATTGTTTGTATCCGCCCGAATTATTGATGTCATCATTGACGGATTTGATTACGCAAGATCGGCAACGATCATTTCGTCGAAAACTGATCAAATTGCTGATATTATTACCACGCAAATGGAACGCGGAGGTACCGTAATCCGTGGAAGAGGACTATATACCAATCAGGATCGAGATATGTTTTACACCGTCCTCAGTCGACGTGAAATCGGCAAGCTTGTTGAACGTGTCAAAGCAGTGGATCCGGATGCATTTGTCATTGTCGAAAATGTGCATGAAGTGTTAGGGGAAGGATTCAGACCGAGAATATGACGT
The DNA here is from genome assembly GCA_034521575.1 of candidate division KSB1 bacterium. Taxonomy (NCBI): domain Bacteria; kingdom Pseudomonadati; species Candidatus Zhuqueibacterota bacterium. The sequence goes on along the minus strand of JAXHMJ010000002.1, from coordinate 833,097 downwards.
ATCGGTATGGCAGAAAAACAGCAGAAGGTCTGTCGATATGGCGCACTATCATAAAATATCTGCCTTTATCTGCTAAAAAATAAAAAAATTCTTGCATTTCCAAAAAAAAGGATTATATTTACAGTGTTAATTGTTAGCACTCGGTAGTGGTGAGTGCTAAAAAAAGGAATCAAATTTTTAGGAGGAGTATATGAACATCAAACCTTTGGCAGACAGAGTTGTTGTCAAACCGCTTGAGGAGGAAGACACAACAGCAGGTAATATTATTATTCCGGATACCGCCAAAGAACGTCCCCAGCACGGTGAAGTGATGGCGGTTGGGCCTGGAAAAGCCTCGGACAGCGGAACTACAGTAGAAATGAGCGTAAAAAAGGGCGACAAGGTTTTATTTGGCAAATATTCAGGTACGGAAATCACAATCGACGGCGAAGATTATCTGATCATGCGAGAAAGCGATATCTTGGCGGTTGTCTAATTTTATAATTGAAATAAAAATGGAGGTTTTTTAATATGCCTAAACTGATTGATTTTGATGTTGATGCCAGAACATCGCTTAAACGCGGTGTGGATCAACTGTCAAATGCGGTCAAAGCCACACTGGGTCCCAAGGGACGGAATGTGGTTATTGATAAGAAATTTGGTGCACCGACTGTTACCAAAGATGGTGTAACCGTAGCAAAAGAGATTGAACTGGAAAATCCGGTGGAAAATATGGGCGCACAGATGGTTAAAGAAGTCGCTTCCAAAACCAGTGATATTGCGGGTGACGGTACAACCACTGCGACTGTTTTGGCTCAGGGTATTGTGCGTGAGGGAATAAAGAATGTAACTGCCGGTTCCAACCCCATGGACATCAAGCGAGGCATCGAAGCGGGTGTCAAGGCTATTGTTGAGGAACTGAAGAACATCAGTAAACCGCTTCCCGGTAAAAAGGAAATTGCCCAGGTCGGTATGATTTCGGCTAATAACGATGCTGAAATCGGAAGTCTGATCGCTGACGCAATGGAAAAAGTCGGTAAAGACGGCGTTATCACGGTTGAAGAAGCCAAAACTACGGAAACCAGCCTGGAAGTGGTTGAAGGTATGCAATTTGATCGTGGTTACCTGTCACCGTATTTTGTTACGGATTCCGAAACCATGGAAGCTTCTCTGGATGAGCCGTTGATTCTGATCCATGACAAAAAGATCAGCGCCATGAAAGATCTGCTTCCGGTTCTGGAAAAAGTATCACAAATGGGCAAACCGTTACTCATCATTGCCGAAGATGTAGATGGTGAAGCTCTTGCAACTCTGGTTGTCAACAAATTGCGTGGTACTCTCAAGGTTGCTGCTGTTAAAGCACCGGGATTCGGAGATCGCCGGAAAGCCATGTTGGAAGATATTGCTATTCTGACCAACGGTCGTGTCATTTCTGAAGAAGCCGGTTTCAAGCTGGAGAATGCAACGGTCTCTGATCTTGGTCAGGCCAAACGCGTATCCATTGACAAAGACAATACCACCATAGTTGAAGGATCAGGCAAATCTGAAGATATCCAGAATAGAATCGCCCAGATCAAAAAGCAAATTGAAACCTCAACCTCTGATTATGACAAAGAAAAACTGCAGGAACGTCTTGCAAAACTGGCTGGCGGTGTGGCTGTGCTTAACGTTGGCGCGTCTACTGAGGTAGAAATGAAAGAGAAAAAAGCCCGTGTCGAAGATGCTCTGCATGCTACACGCGCTGCTGTTGAAGAGGGCATTGTGCCCGGTGGTGGCGTTGCCTATATCCGCACTCTGAAAGCTTTGGACAAGTTAAAAGTCGAGGGCGATCAAGTGATTGGTATTGATATTTTGAAACGCATTTTGGAAGAGCCGGTTCGCCAGATTGCTGAAAATGCAGGCTGGGAAGGTTCTATTGTTATACAGAAAATCAAAGAAAAAGATGGCGCTTACGGATTTAACGCTGGAACTGAAAAATTCGAAGATTTGATGGAAGCCGGTGTTATCGATCCGACCAAAGTGTCCAGAATCGCCCTTGAAAACGCTTCAAGTGTCGCAGCTCTGTTGCTCACAACCGCGTGCACGATCGTCGACAAGCCTGAAGAGAAATCTGATGATGGTGGCGGTATGCCTCCTGGCGGTATGGGCGGCATGGGTGGTATGGGCGGCATGATGTAAGCTGCTTAACCAACCGAATTAAAAGCCCTGTCCTATGGACGGGGCTTTTTTTATACGTAATCCACAAATTTTGCCTGTATTATTGATTTTCAAAGGGGAATTGCTTAACTTTTCAAGTATGATACACATCAACTCTAATACAGCGATACCGGAAAATGAGCTGAATTTTACCGCGTCAACCAGCAGCGGTCCGGGCGGACAGCACGTAAATCGTACAAATACCAAAGTCACTTTGCTGTTTGATCTGGAAAACTCCCAAAGCTTGACTCGTCAGCAGAAAGATAAAATACATCGATCGCTTGCCAATCGTATTAATAATGACGGAATGTTGTCAATATCCAGTCAGGAATACAAAAGTCAGTATTCGAATAAAAAAAATGCATTGGAAAAGTTTGAATATCTTTTGCGGCAAGTGCTAAAGCCTCATAAAAAAAGAAAACATACACGGGTACCGCGATCAGAGAAACGCAAACGGCTGCAAAATAAAAAACATCGTGGTGAAAAGAAAAAGTTGCGGCATGTTGATTGGAAAAATATGAGGGATGTATGATTAAATTGAAAACACAGGATATTACAATGGCGGCTATGATCGGTGGATTGTATGCTGCGTTGACAATTCTTCTTGCGCCCTGGAGTTATGGTCCGGTACAGGTTCGACTTGCAGAGTCGTTAACCGTACTGCCAATTATTTTACCCCAGGCCATACCGGGCTTATTTGCCGGATGCATGTTAGCCAATATTTATGGAGGATATGGACCGCTGGATATTTTCGGAGGAAGTGCGATCACGCTCATTGCCGGTCTGGCGACGTATTATTTGAGACGATATAACAGAGTCTGGCTGGCCCCGATTCCTCCTATCTTGTTCAATGCGTTCGGAATCGGTTATATTCTGTATCTTGTTGCAGATGTACCGTATTGGCTGACAGCGCTGCAGGTGGGAGCAGGACAAATAATCGCCTGTGCCGGCATCGGTATTCCTTTACTCTTGCTTTTGAAAAAACGTTTCTGATTCAATTCGCTTGATTCATACTTTTGGTGATTGCCTGAACAAATTGATGATCACTGATACCGATGATGGATACCTGTTCTCTGCCAACAAGTTTACCCAGGTCTGAACGGGTCGAATAATAATGTGTGGAAACACCCGGCGAAAACTCTAACAAGCGCTCAGATGCATCTTTGGCAAGAATGATCAAGTATAGCTTGTTTTTAGAACGTAATTTCTCACAAGCTGACCTGCCGATCGCTGCTTTTCCTGCCTTGACGGCAAACTGGATAAGAGTGCCGGTTTTATCTTTGTCGGGCATTAAAGCCTATTTGTGTTTAAAATGTTTGTTGTAAACTCGTTGAATTGGAGAGTTACACTTTTTAGCAGAATCAACGGAGGGCTGGGCTGAAACAAAGTTACCCGATTGGGTAGAAGTTCTGCTGTCCAGATAAGTATTACCAACGGTTAACAAGTTTACCAAAGCCAACGGAATAATACTTTACCACCTAAAGTGGAGCACATAGATTCTCTTACAAGACTCTGTAAAAAAAACAGTTCTTTGGCATAAAATATCAATTATATTTTTATATTTTTAAAATGAAACCAGATTACTATTTATTTTTCTGTCGATAAGATGGTCCTTCCATCAGTATAATCTCCGAGTTTTTAACGAGCCGGTCTGCGATGGCTTGAGCGATTACAGCACTTTGAAAGATCTCTCCCCAGCGGCCAAAGGGCAGATTGGTGGTCACGATTGTACTCACACGTTCATGCCTGGCACTGAGCACCTGGAAAAAAAGATTTGATGACTGTTCGTCAAGCGAAAGAAAACCCAACTCGTCACAAACAAGCAGACTTGGAGTTTGATAAAATTTTAGTTTTTTTAACAACGACTGATCAGCTTGAGCGGCAATGAGGTGATTAATCATATCAATAGCTGTTGTGAAGAGTACACGTTCATTTTTCAAACAGGCTTGATAAGCTATGGTTTTTGCTAATCGGGTTTTTCCGGTTCCGGGGGCGCCAATAAAGATCACGTCTTGTTTTTTATGAATAAAATCACATTCGGACAAACGCAAAACAAGGGATCGGTTCTGTTGTCGGGAGACATGGAATTTAAAATCAAAGTCACTTGGCAAGCATTTATCAATCAAATGCGACGCTTTGATTCTGTTTTCAACAGAGCGTTTCCAGCGTGATTCGTTTTCCAGGTCAAGCAAATAATCGAGCAGCCACAGAAAGCCGTTGTTCTGCTCTTTTTCTTTTTCAAAGGCATCTTCGAGATATTCGGCCATGGTATTGAGTCGCAACTGCTGCAATTTGTGGATTGTATTTTCAATTTTTGTCATCATTGTTCCTGCTTTTTTTCAAAGTAATGGCATCATAGATTAACAGATCGGGTTCCTGTAATTGTAACTGATTGAGCGTTTCATCTTTGAGGGTAACTTTGGGGTAATATGTTTTAATATGCATTTTTTGATGCAGGATATTCTCAACATAATCGACGCCATAGGCTTTGTATTTGAGGGTTATTTCAACGGCCTCCACAACTGCTTTGGCTCCATATTGTTCTCTTAATTCCAGGAGATGACTGGATGCCCGGGAAAGGCTTTTCCCGGCCTTGGCCAAATTTTCGATGAATAGTTTGATGGGTTCACCCATTGAAAACAAGAGTTGTTCTTGTCTGGTTAACCTTGCCTTTTTACGTGTTTTCAAAAGTTCTGAAATATGGTTCGGATTTTCAATAACAGCCCGGCGTTTCCAGCTTCGCGTGTGTACAGCAACAATTTTGTTTTTATGGCCTGCCCAAATTGTATGGTTATCCGCTTTGACACTGACTGTTTTACCGGCCATCCACCAAGGCGCTGAATAATAATTTGCATCAAATTTAAACCGGCAATCGGAATGGACTTTAGCTTCTGAATGATCTCTGGTATCCGGCAATACATCCGGCAATGGACGCAGGGCTTTCGGCTGAAAACGTTCAACCGGTTTTTCATTCGTTGTTGCGTGAATACGTGTATTTGCAATGTGATCGCGCCATTTGCAGGCTTGCACATTTACATCATCCAGATCGGCAAAGGTGCGGCACGGCCAAAAGTTATAGCGAACGTAATGAACACCGCCTTTTTCTATCTTGCCTTTTGCGGATGCGTCCCTTATGCCGCACGCGTAAGGTCTGATATGAAAAGGGCGCAAGAAATGCAAATAATCTTCGTTGAACCGGATAATATCGCCGATTCGTTCAATGACCGCTGTTTTCAAATTATCGTGCACCAGTTCTTTGGGAGCGCCACCAAAGAATAAAAAAGAATTCAACAGGGTGCGCATCACAGCTTCTTTGTTTTGACTATGTGTGAACTCGATGTAGAGCATTCTGGAATGGCATTCTATCACCGTCATGCAGTACAGTTTTCTGGAGGTGTTGCCATAAATGAGACTGCCGAAATGCCCCCAATCAAACTGACATTGTTCACCAGGGCTGCTTTCAAACCGAATGTAGGCTTTGGATCGTTTCTTACCTCCTCGTTTAGCAAGGAGGTAATCGCGCAAAATCGTAATCCCTCCGGTATAGCCTTTTTCGTCGATACGTTGTTTAATAACAACAGCGCTGGCGTTCGGCCAACCTTCCAGCAGTTCATCAATATAATTATAGAACGGTTCCAATTTACCTGGCTTTGGACGTCTGGGAGGTGTGGCAATATCCGGGGAGTTGAGATATTTTTGCACAGTTGGTCTTGAAATACATAACTTTCTGGCAATTTGGCGTTGTTTCATGCCCATATCAGCCAATTTGTGAATTTCAAAGATGATTCGTTTATTCATCATGACTTTTGGCCCTTTCAAGAGATTCAGTTACAAGTTTACGGATCGTCATGGGGTCCCAGTTTTCAAAATCGGAGCGGGTAGTCAAGGGTTTTGAAGGCAGTGCAACCGGCTTTTTCGGCAAAGAAAGCACCTGAAACATAAACCCGTCAAAGGCAATCAGGGATTTTTTGATCAAAGCGTTTCTGGCAGTGATAAAATCATCAAGACTTATCCTCAGCATCGTGCAGAGCCGGTCCTGACTGTAATAAGACAGCCCGTGCCGATCTCCGACAAGCACGAGCAAAAAGTAAATCAAAAGCTCGTGTTGATTCAAACTGGTAAAAAAATGGTCTGTGATAAACCGGTGTGGAATAAAACTAAATCCCCCATCAATGTTACGCACCCGGTCGGGAATAAGGGGTTTTTTGGTGATTTTCATCATTCTGCCTCCCAATAATAGATCACGTACAAATTCAACTGAAATCTACTATACCACAAGGCAAATAGCAATAGCGTCCATTTTTACAATTAAATTCTTAAAGACAAAAAAAGGTCAATATTTTTATGTAAATCAGCCAGTTGCACGATTAACGCGTCCATTTTTACAATTTTCCCGGATGAATCAATTTTATAAGGATTCATTACACAAGTGTATAATTTTTCTGACTGCTTTTTTAACGCGTCCATTTTTACAATTTTAATCAGCTCCGCTTTTTTTGACTGGTTCGCATTGCGTTTTTTCTGAAGGTCTCGGTTTCTTTTCACATAGTCTGGATGCTTTTTACGATACTCTTTTTGATATTTATCTAATGGATAGGTCTTGCGCCATTTCTTTAAACATGCGACTTGCTGTTCGTGATACTGAGAATCCTGAATCATTTTTTGTTTTTGCCAGGCACGTTTGCGGGCTCTTTGGCAGTTGGGGGCACTGCAGTATAACTGATTGCCTTTGAGCCGGGGATTAGCAGGTTTTTGCTTACAGCAATTCTTGCAAATAATGGTTTTCTTCATCACAAGACACTCGTATTGGTGGAAGGATAGTTAGGGCTGAGAACCAACATACAGCCAAAAACAAGCCCAATAATCTAAAGTGCCATAAAAATTAATTTGTGAAAAGGGGGGAAAAAGAGAATAAAACGAATGATATGAAAATAAGAGAAAATTAGATGGAATTTTTATGAATATTTATGAAAATGAATTAAATGAAAGAAAATGTATGGTAAAGTTTTAGACCGGTGAAAATGGTAAAGAATTAAAGTGGTGGTAATAAGATAAGGGAGAATGATATCAAACACAGTACCTTTTGCTCCGGTTGAATGGAGTGCAAAATGTCCTCCATGCGCTTCAACAGTCTCTTTGCAGATCATAATTCCAAACCCATGCCCGTCGGACTTTGACGAGTAATGATCCTGAATAAAAGGATTTAGAGTATCAAAGCCCAGGCCGGGACCATTGTCTGTAATCCGTATTAATGAACATTCCGTCAGCCTTTTCCATTTCCAATTCTCTTCGCTTTCTGCGTTCCTGAATGAGGCAAAGATGTGCAACCAATGAATTTTTCAGGATATCTATGGTGTTTTGAACATCAAAAGCGCGTAAATCTTTCTCCGGATTCTGTAAACAGATCACCCCCATTATACCATAATTTGGTTTACCCAAAGTGATTAATGCCCAACCCGGTGATTGGGTGATTTTTGAAATTTCATGCCCTCTCAGATCAAACCCATCGGATTTTAATGATTTATTCAGATCAGAAATATGCTGACGGGTCAGCGAGGTAGTGTCATGTTCAAGACCCGCTGTGCACGTAAAATGAGATTGCTCTCGAACAAGAAACAGAGCGCGTTTGGATTGGGATATATCAAGAAAAAAATGCAGAGCTGTACGATAAAGTATAGATGGAGTTTTAGCGAGATCAGACTGGTTCCATTTTGACAATATTTGATTGACGTTTTCCATATAACTCATTCGCAGTTGCCTTGTTAATTGTATTCTTTACCAGCAAAAAGACACAGTTGCGTAAAAAATGGTGAGCGCTATAAGATATGAATAATCTGCTTAATGTAAAACGTAAACTTTTGAAGTGTTGTAAATTGAACACTACAATTAAATAGTGTAAAACCAATAATATCATTTATTAAAGTAATATATCCTGATAATAGGAAAATATCGCAATAATGTGTCAATAAATTGAACATAATGGGGATTTTTGTTAAAAAGCATGTTAAACAATAGGCTTTCATAAATAGTTGTTAAATATATATTAATAAGAACACAACCTTGTTTGGGAATACTTTGGCACGTTTTTGGCATGTAAAGGAATAGTATTAAAGAAAGTAGTGTGAGTGTGGAGTATTACAATGCAATCAAATAAAATTACATTATTCATCATTTTTCACATTGTCCTCATATTCCTCTCTCCTTCCATTAAGGCGGCCGGTACAAATTTAGGAGACTTGCCTGACAGTCTGGTCTCTAAATTGGGCAGCGGGCATATCTACGAACTCGTCGATCAAAAACTGAACGAATCGCGATATGTACAAAATTCCTCTCTGGCAAAATCGAACGATACCAGAATTCCGGTTGCTATCTACTTTGAACATGAGCCTGATGCAAGCCAGATTTATCAATTAAAAGCCGATGGACTTAAAGTCCTAAAAGACTCCTGGACAGGTCCCGTAGGAGCCCATCCCCTGGGATTTGTTCTGGCTCTGATGCCTCTGGATCAATTGGTACCGACTCTGAAAACACACGTTTGTACAACGTCTCGATGCGGCAGATTTAAAGCTCACATCTCAAAATAACAGTGCGGCAGTCTGGGTCGAGGCCGGCACTTATTGGCAGAACGACTATGATGGTTCCGGAAGTGCTGATGGCAGCAGCGTCCGCGTCGCAGTATTGGATGCAAGTCTTGATTTATCTCATTCCGATCTCCCGACTCCTGTTGTTGCAAAAGACTATTCCAATGCTCCGAGTTATGATGATGATATTTTGACGACCGTAAGCGGGCATGGTACCCATGTTACAGGGACCATACTGGGACGCGGGACGCAGTCTTTGTACAACACGGCCAATGGCGGGGGACCGTACCGGGGCATGGCTCCTGGCGCTGAACTGATCTTTTTGAAAATCGGTAATGATGTAAACGCCAGTGCATCAACCCTTGCCATGTATTATGCTCTTAATGATGCTGTTAAAACCTACAATGCAGACGTCATCAACCTGAGCTACGGAGGATGGGACGCTTATCATGACGGCAGCCATATTCTGAGCCAAAAAATCGATGAACTGGTGGCAAACTATGATGTACCTATTATTGTCGCTGCCGGTAATTATGGGAATGACAACCGCCATTATTCAACAACCGTTCCTGCCAATGGCGAGTCGGAGTATATTCAGGTGAATGCGTCCGTCGCTTATGACAATTATCTGAAACTTAAATTCAACACAATCTGGTATGACGGATCAAGTGAAAATCGAATTCTTTCATTACTCTATTATGACAGCAACAAAAATCCGATAGATAGTATAGCTTATAATACACAGACAGAAAGCACCAAAGGTACCGAACACCAAATTTCGTATTGGAATGAATATTTACCCACGGGAAACCAAACATATTATATCAAGGTCGTGAATCATTCCGCTTTCGATCAAGAGGTGCATATTTATGAAGATTATAATAAAGGCGGAATCACATTTGCAAATGCTGATCCACAGTATACAATCTCGAATCCGGGATGCGCTGATAATGCATTTACGGTCGGCGCAATGAAACCACGGGATGAAGTGATCAATTATTTGGGAAACACCTATTCGACAAGTAGTTCGGGTGATCTTTGCGCTTTTTCAGGACGCGGTCCGCGAGTTGACGAGTATCCCAAACCTGATATCACCGCACCGGGATACTGGGTGGTTTCGGTCCGAGATCACATCGCAAACTCAAGTCCGTCCAACAGCTGGGTGGATAATGACGGTGAAAATTTCGGAGATACGGGTGATGCGGATTACATCATCATGTCAGGAACCAGTATGGCCGCCCCCGTTGTAACCGGAGGCGCCGCACTCATTCTGGATAAAAATCCGTCTTTTTCAGCACAGCAGGTTTATGATGAATTAACTGTCTATGCGGATACAGATCCTGATATAACAACTACGCCGGATGCCTCCTGGGGGTATGGTATTCTTGATCTGGATGAAGATGATTCGTCCTATGAGGCTATGGCAGTCAATTTGACCTCTTTTACAGCAGAGTGGAAAAATCAAAGTGTTTCCCTGCAATGGGACGTTGAAAATCTGATCAATCACGCCGGTTTTAACGTGTACCGAAGCGATAACAGTGATTCCGGATATGAAAAGATAAATTCAAATTTGATTGTCGCAGGCGCCGGGCAAACCGGCACGGCAACACAATACATATTTACCGACCGCAATGCATCATCAGAAAGTATGTACAAGCTGCAGGAAGTCAGTATCAACGGAGAACACACATTTTACGGACCTGTTGCCTGCAATATGTTGGCATCCAATGTTAGAGATGACAAAAGTCACGTTTTTCAGTATCGTCTGCATGAGAATTTTCCCAATCCCTTTAATTTATCAACCACTGTCCAGTTTGAATGTGCACAAGCCGGACCTGTAAGTCTAAAGATATTTAACATGCGAGGGCAGTTGGTGAAAACACTGTTGAATCAAACCATGGGGGCAGGTGAACATTCAATCAACTGGAACGGAATGAACGAGTTTGGATTGGACCAAAGTTCAGGTGTCTACTTTGTGACCATCACCGCCGGAGAATATACAGACCGATTAAAAGTCTCTCTTGTGCGCTAAGAATGTTGCATCCCCCATACTCCCACGACGCCGGGGCAGATTTATCTGTCTCGGCGTTTTTTTTTATCCTTTAACGATCTTGTTTAAAACTTACTGTTGTATGTTTGCCTTGTTTTTTTAAATTATAGTCTGGAAACCAAAGTCTGTTCATTGACTGATTTATCTCGAGAGGATATCCATGAAAGCATTGATTACGGCAGGAGGAAAAGGAACGCGTCTGAGACCATTGACTCATACCAGTAATAAGCATCTGCTGCCCATCGCAAACAAACCCATTTTGCACTATTCACTGGAAAAAATTGCCAAAACAGGGATTAAACAAGTGGGGATCATTACCAATCAGGAAGATACAGTACTCAAGGAAGCGATTGGCAATGGTGATATCTGGGGACTGGAAATTACCTATATTCCTCAGGATGCTCCTTTGGGGCTTGCGCATGTGGTGAAAATCGCCGAGCCGTTTATCGGAGATGATTCTTTTATTTTTTACCTTGGTGATAACATGGTGGTCGGCGATCTGGATCGATTTATAAACGAGTTTGAACGCTCAGGGTCTAATTGTCATCTCACCCTGGCGCGGGTCAAAGACCCGGAGCGTTTTGGCGTCCCCTTGATTGAAAATGACCGAATAATTGCCATTGAAGAGAAACCAAAAAATCCCCGGAGCGAGTTTGCGGTCGCCGGCATCTATATTTACGACCCGAATATTTTCAAAGCGGTAAATAATATTGCGCCCAGCTGGAGAAAAGAACTGGAAATATCAGATGCGCATCAATATCTTTTGGACCATGGCTACACAATAAGCTTTTCTGAAATCACCGGATGGTGGAAAGATACAGGAAAGCCGGCTGATATTTTGGAAGCCAATCGATTGATCCTTGAACATACAATTGGCGATTTACAGGGGATGATTGACAAGGACTCGCTGGTCACGGGGAATGTCGTCCTGGAAGAAGGCGTTGAAATTATCAATAGTACAGTCCGCGGGCCTGCAGTTATCGGAGCCAATACTCGTGTCGAGAACAGCTTTATCGGTCCGTTTACGTCAATCGGTAAAGCCTGTCAAATGCGAAACAGTGAAATCGAGTTCAGTATTGTCATGGATGAATGTGAAATATGTGATGTCGATATCCGCATTGAAGGAAGTTTGCTGGGTTCAGCCGCCCGGATTAAACAGGCTGGAGGACGACCGAGATCCAACCGATTTATGGTCGGAGATCAGAGCCTGATTGAGATCCCGTGATCATAGAGTTGTCGTGCGATCAATAAATGACTCGGCTGCGGTGAAAATGGTTTGCTTATGGTTCTTGTCCAGGTTCATCAAAGCGCGGGTCATGATCCGCATACGGGGATTCGTATCGAAAAAGTCTTTATGCATTTCGATAAATCTCCAGTACAGACCGTCTGCGATATCGCACCATGTGCCTTTTTTATAGTTACTCATTTTGAGTATATAGTTTGACCCAGCGATGTAGGGTTTGGTGGCAATTTGGCCGCCGTCTGCAAACTGACTCATCCCGTATACATTGGGTGTCATCACCCAATCCGCCGAGTCCACAAACAGTTCCATAAACCAGGTGAAAACTTCTTTGGGGTGAATACCGCTCAGCAGCATCAAATTTCCGACAATCATTAAACGTTCGATGTGGTGCAGATACCCATACCGCAAAGCTTTTTGGATGCAATGATCAAGAGGAGGGATGCCGGTTGTCCCTTCATACCAGGCTTGTGTGAGTCTGCGTTTCTGCTGAAAAAAATTACCTTTCAGATTCAAAATCCGATACATTCCGTACATATATTCACGCCATCCGACAATTTGTCTGATCAGTCCTTCCAGACTGGGCAGATGAACATCGCCTGCATACATAATTGGTTCGAGTTTATCAAGAATATCCTGTGGCGTCACTAAACCAATATTCAACGCAGGAGAAATGATAGAGTGAAACAAAAAGGGATGCTCTGAATTGATTGCATCTTCATACGGGCCAAACTGTTCGAAACGGTTCTGCAGAAAATCATCGAAAAAGCTCAGCGCTTGGGTCCGGGTGGTAGGCAGGCTGAATTCTGCGATGGAACCGGGATGATCCGGAAAGGTCTTTTCTACAAAGCTACAGAATCTCACGGGTATGGTCGGTTTGAGCTGGAAAACTTGGTTTCGGTACATGAATGTTTTTCGGCAGAGCTTTGCGGTTTTCTTTGTCAAAGGACCATTTGCCGCCCACTGGTTTACCGTCTTTGATAAGCAGATTGAGCCGTTTTCTCTGTCTGATATAAAAAGACTGCATTCGTTCGGATTTAAATTCACTGTCCGGTGTGAGAAAGCCGGGTGAGTCATAAAAAGACAGTTGAACATTTAGAGACCGGCAGCAGTCTTTAAGCATCTCGCGGGGAGCCTGGTCAGGAATTTCGAAACATTTTACCTGCCGGATGTGATGGCTCTTTACCGTTGAGGATAATTTGTCTATATAGCTCATATCCCGTCCATCTTTGTCGAGACGCCAGTATTCTATATCATAACGCGTTTTCAACTTGTCACGGTATGAACGCATAGCTGATAAAATGAGTACAAGTTTTTTTTTATGATATTGGTAGCGACGACATAGATTTATATCTTCCGCCATAAAAATTAATGAATTGCCCGGTTCAAGGCCCTCAAGTGATGGATAAAGCTGGTTACCCATAATCACGACAAGACTGTCATAATTGCCGGCCATATTATGTCCTTATTGAAGTGTTTTAAATTTCCATTCATTAAATGACATGTCTGGTTTTGCGCAATAATTCAAATTCCTGTTCGAAATTCGGTGTAAGTATATTTTTCCCCAAATTTTCTTTTATTTCCTGGATCGTCCAGAAACGTCCTTGCTCAATTTCATCGTTTGGATAGCTAAAGGGACCGTTGTGAATACCACGAAAAGTATGGATCAGTTCACTCTCGATATTATTGCGCATCACATATCGAAAAAGAGGTTCATGAGCAAGCCGGTCTATACCCAGTTCTTCCTGAACCTCGCGCTGCAGTGCCTGTTTAATCGTCTCTTGATGCATGACATGTCCGCCGACAGAGGTGTCCCATTTTACCCGGCTGTATGGTTTTATCCATCGAACGTTTCTGCAGCCAGAGCTCTCCATCGCTGTTAAAGACGTGTACATGCACGACTGGATGCAGCAAATTCGGATTACCATGACAAAGTGAACGGGGTGCTTTACCGATCGTTTTGCCTTCAGGGGTGACAATATCGAACCATTCATCGTCTTTGTACTGGCGGTAGAGCTTGGATTGCCGCAGCTTTCCTTTGATGAATTGATATCCAAAGGAGATACCGAGCAAAATATACAACAATCCTCCGCTGATAAAGGCCCAGATTTCTTTGCGCTCCAAATAGCCGCTTGACTCCGGATCCCCGACATAAATAGCTGAAGCTATGATAAACCCGACGTGTAGCAGCAGCAGCCAGAACAATCCGGTCAGCATTCGCCGCATCATGCGAACCTGGTTGTCTTTTAGCTTCATGCCTGCCATGTATCGTTTGGACATGTTAATTAAAATCGGGTGTTCTGTATAAACCGTAACCGCAATCAGGATGACAAATATGGATTCGATAATGGCTGGTTTCAACAGAATAAATAGAGGGCTGTTCAGTGCATAGGAAACAGCGCCCAGCCCCAGAATCAGGGCTGAATCCATCATAACAAATTTATCCAGGCGCTTTTCCCGAACATAGATGAACAAAAACTGCAGCAGACTAACGGCAAGCGCAATCAGCAAACTGATTAAAAGTTCAAACAGTTCATCGGCAATGATAAAAACGAGTAAAGGAAAAAATCCGGCAAGCAGATTTCGAATGATCTGACGTCGATCCACGTTCGCATTCCGGTTGCTTTCTGTCTGGTGCAAATTGGCATCCTTTCATTGGTTATTCAATAAATTACAAAAAATTTGCAGGGATACAAAGTTTTTCATCAATATCATTTGATTTTAAATTGTAAAATCAATAGTTTGTCATACAAACACGAAATGAATATAAGGAGAATGCATGGATTTCAAAAATATTTCAACACATGATGTGACTGTTAATCCGTTTGATCTTTGGGATAAACAGTGGCTGCTTTTAACCTGCGGTAATTTCGAGGATGATCGGTTCAACAGCATGACGGTGGCTTGGGGAAGTTTCGGCACCATGTGGAAACGGCCGTTTGCGCAAATTGTGGTACGTCCGAACCGTTATACTTACGAATTCACAACACAGTATGATGATTTTACCTTGTGCACGTTTCCGGAATCGCATCGGGCTGCGCTAAAGTACATGGGATCACATTCCGGTCGCGACGGCGACAAGGTCGGTCCGGCCGGTATAACGCCGATTGCATCACAAAATGTCAAATCCCCTGCTTATGCGGAAGCTGAATTGATTTTTGAATGCAGAAAAATGTACTGGGATGATATGAGATCTGATAATTTTCTTTATCCGGAAATCGATAAACTGTATCCCCAAAAAGCCTACCATCGGGTTTATTTCGGTGAGGTTGTCAATGTCCTGAAAAAATCAGAGGCTTAGAATATGAAATACCTGCTGTTTGGTTTTACATGTCTGCTGCTCCTGTCCGGCTGTAATTCAGGGCCACAAATTACTGTCCAGGATAAACAGGTCCAGTCTGTTGTTCCCGGGATTGATGTGCTATTGAGAGAGGAAATGCACCGGGTTAGCGGTAAGCGGATCGGATTGATCACCAATCCGACCGGAGTGACCATGAATCTGATCTCTACCATCGATACCCTGCATCATCACCCCGAGGCTGAGCTGAAAGCCTTATTCGGGCCGGAACACGGGGTACGCGGCAATGCGCGCTGCCGGACATTTTGTCCGGGACAGGATTGATGAAAAGACCGGATGTCCGGTGTACAGTCTCTATGGAAGTTTCAGACATCCCACAGCAAAAATGCTGGAGAACCTGGATATCCTTATCTTTGATATGCAGGATATTGGATCGCGGGCATATACTTATATTACCACAATGGCCTATTGCATGCAGGCTGCAGCTGAACATGATATTCCATTTTTGCTGCTGGACCGCCCCAATCCCTTGGGAGGCACTCTAATAGAAGGTCCCATGCTTGAAAAAAGGTTTGAATCATTTATCGGGGTTTATCCTATTCCGTATATTTACGGCATGACCATCGGCGAGCTTGCGCTTTATTTTAATTCTGAATTTAACATCAACTGTGACTGTCATGTTGTGCCAATGCAGAACTGGCAGCGCTCTATGATTTTTAAAGAAACGGGGCTGCCGTGGGTGCCCACATCTCCGCATGTACCGAATCCTGAAACCGCGTTTTACCTGGCGGCTCTGGGATGTCTGGGTGAACTCCAGGTTGTAAATGAGGGCGTAGGGTACACAATGCCGTTTGAACTCATCGGCGCCTCTTTTATTAATGCCGAGTCATTTGCGGCTGATTTGAACAATATCGATTTAGCGGGTGTGCGTTTTCGCCCCGTTCATTACAGTCCTTATTATACCGACTGGAAATCAAAGTCGCTGCAGGGGGTTCAGATGCATATTTTAAATTTCAAAGAATTCCGGCCCATGCGCACTCAAATCGCGATTATGCTTTTGCTCCGGAAACAATACCCGGATTCCTTTCAGTTCAAGCCGGAACGTATCGGAATGTTCGAAAAGGCGATAGGAACCGACAGGGTACAACCCATGATAGAGGAGGGACGAAATCTGGATTTCATTTATCAGGACCTCCAGGCCTTTATGAGTTCGTTTCTTGAAACACGTGATCAGTATCTGTTGTACTAGTGTCATTTGAATGATGCCGGTAAGAGCTATGAAAATGTATTTTGATCCCGAGTATGTCTTGAATGAATGATCGAGGTGGATTAATGACAGATAAAAAACATGATTTTTATCAAAAATTAAGGCAAAAGGTCGTAAAATGGGCGGAGAGTCGTGAAGCTGAAGAACATCCCTGGAGTAAATATATCCTGTGGGCGCCTGATTTGTTTTATACTGGTGTGGAAACTTGCGTCCAGACCGCAAGTTCCGCAAGTCCGAACGTATCAAATTAATGGCTGTTATCGCCTATTTTATTTCGCCTTTGGATTTAATCCCGGAGGGCTTGTTGGGGCCGGTGGAATATTGGATGATATTGTACTGGTCGCTTTGGTGTTGAATAGCCTGATCAATAAATCAGACCCGGAACTGGTTCGTTCTTATTGGCCCGGAGATGATGATGTGCTGGATGTTGTTAAAAATATTATATCTTCAGCAGATAGAATGGTGGGACAAAAGATTCTAAACAAGTTGAAACGAAAATAAGTCATTCACACTTGGTTCTGACAGGGACTGGACGTTTATTTCAGATCAGATTGTGCATCAGCCTTGCGGGCTGCGTTAGATCAGGTGCGGAAAATTTGACATTCTGGGCTTTAATAGACCATATTTTGCTGGTATTGCGGGCACTCCAGGAGCCGGTTTCATCAAAAATAACAATACACAGTTTGATCTGCCGGGATTCAGGGAGAATGATCTGTTGGTCTGTGATAAACCATTCCGTTGAATGGGGTACGGGGCTCATATTTGCATGACGGGGAGCAGGATTCGGCAATTCATTTGCGTAGATTAAAACGAGGTTTTGGTTTTTACCTGTTGAAAGGTTCGGGAGCGCAGGGTTTGATTTGACTTTTACTGCGATGCGAAACGGTTCTCCATCGGTGAATTTTTTCCGGAATGGTTTTTATTATTGCAATGTCTGGTGTGACTTTATCTGATTTACGGTTTTTCAGATATGATGCATATACCGGGTGAACGGCGTGATGTGAACTTAAACGGCTGTACGAAAGACGGCAAAGTCCTGGCACCCGGATTTTTCGGCATAATCGACACTGTTTTCAAGAACAGCCGGCTGATACACATAAAGACCCGCGTGAACACTGCAGTTATTTCGCTTTTTCATGTAATCATTCACCAAATGTTAAAGGAACGCATATCCTGAGTGTACAGCATGGGATAAACGGCATCGAGGATCCCGCGTTTCATCCAGACCTCTGTTTCCTGCAAGAATAACGTTTTTCTGCGCTGCGGATCACCAATGACCGCAGCGCTCAGACAAATGTCGGGTTTCTGTGCATGCAGCATCGAGTGAATGGAGGCAATCAGATCGGTGATTGCATTTTGTCGCCAGTTCCGCCAGGAAAATGAAATGTTCTGAGGCAATTCTTTATAAATGGATTTGAACAAATCCACGGATTTGTCATCGTAGGAATAATTCGGCCCCGGGTAGCGACAGTAATCCAGATGAATACCATCAATATCGTAGCCACTCACCAGTTCTTTGCAGATATTGAGAATGTGTTGTTGAACCCCCGGATGGGTGGGGGAGAGCCACATATAACTGTTATTCAGTATTTGCGGGTCGCCGAATTGATCGACCACAAACCAGCTGGGATGTTTGTGATATAGCTGTTCAGGATGTTCCGGAGGTTTGCTGCCGCGCCAGCCGGGATAAACATTGAGCCAGGCATGCAGTTCAATATGATGATGATGTGCCGCGAAGGATTGCAGTCTGCAATGGATCCCACCCCGGGATCTATCTCTCCAAAACGCGAACTCCAGGGTTCATAGCGGGACGGATAACAAACAGGCGCTGTTGCCTCCAAACCTGGAATAATACCCTGTCAAATCCTAGCTCTGCTGAATTTTCAATTATTTTTTCTATATCGGAAGCTGATGCATAGTCCCAGCGGGTCACCCATATCGATCGCGTTGAGGCTAAAAGGCCGAGAGGGAGAAGAAGCAATACCATTACAGACGTTTTCATAACACCATTTCTGATTCGATGAATTTTGCGGATTAGAAAGATACATGTTTTTCTCGGGAACTCCAAGTTTTTTGTTGAGTTGCAAAAGGTGTGCCTCTATTTGACTATTGACAATTTGACAGATTGGTAGTATATTATTGTCATACATAATACGAAATCAGGGATCTCTTTCATATATATGAAAAAAACATTTTCACTGAAATCAGATTATCAACTGGAGGGGGATCAACCTCAAGCTGTCTCAGAGCTGACACGAAAGCTTGGTCAGAGGTGACCGTTTCCAACACTTAGGTGTAACCAGCAGCGGCAAGACCTTTACCATGGCCAATGTGATCGCCAATCTGAACAAGCCGACTCTGATCATGTCCCATAATAAAACCCTGGCTGCCCAGCTTTATGGAGAGATGAAGTCCTTTTTTCCTGACAATGCGGTTGAATATTTTATCAGTTATTATGACTATTATCAACCCGAAGCCTATATCGCCACAACGGATACCTATATCGAAAAAGACACCTCTATCAATGATGAAATAGACAGGCTGCGTTTAAAGGCTGCCGCTTCTCTGTTGACTCGTAACGATGTGATTATTGTCGCTTCAGTTTCCTGTATTTAGGGTTGGGGTCGCCGGAAGATTGGATGAAGATGAATCTGTTCCTGGACAAGGGACAGACCATCAATCGAGATACTATTCTTCGAAAATTGATTGATATATTGTATGTACGCAATGACATTGCGTTTGAGCGTGGTACCTTTCGGGTGCGCGGAGATATCATTGAAGTGATCCCGGCTTCTGAAACCGAAAGCCATTCGGATAGAAATGTGGGGCGATGTCATTGAACGCTTGTGCACGGTGAATGCGTTGACCGGTGACGTGATTGAAGATATGGAGCGAGTGATGATTTATCCGGCCAAGCATTTCGTCACGCCCTATGAACGGCTGGAAAGTGCGATTGTCAGCATCGAACAGGAATTGGAGGAACGGCTTGCAGAACTCCGCGAACAAAACAAACTTGTCGAAGCACAGCGACTGGAGCAGCGTACCCATTATGATCTCGAAATGATTCGGGAAATCGGGTATTGCTCGGGCGTTGAGAATTATTCGCGTCACATGTCCGGCCGCAAACCCGGTGAGCGTCCGTCTACGTTAATTGATTACTTTCCGGATGATTTTTTACTGATCATCGACGAATCGCATGTGACCGTACCGCAAATTCGCGGCATGTATTTTGGCGATCGGTCCCGAAAAGAGAATCTGGTTGAATATGGATTTCGGCTGCCCTCAGCTCTGGACAATCGGCCGCTTAATTTTAAGGAATTCGAAACGATAATTAATCTGGCTGTGTTCGTCTCGGCAACTCCGGGAGATTACGAAATCGAAAAATCAGAGGGAGTTGTGGTTGAACAGATTATCCCGTCCAACGGGATTGATGGATCCGGAGATTGTGGTGAAACCTGTAGAAGGTCAGATTGATGATCTTGTCCAGGAGATTAACCTGCGGGTTGATAAAAAAGAGCGCACGCTGGTCACCACTCTGACCAAAGCCATGTCGGAAGACCTGACCGATTATCTTGCTTCTGCTGGGATCAAGGTTCGGTATCTGCATTCGGAAATAACTTCACTTGATCGTGTAGGTATTCTCCGCGATCTGCGGTTGGCAAAATTTGATGTCCTGGTCGGCATTAATCTGCTTCGAGAAGGTCTGGATTTGCCGGAAGTATCACTGGTAGCCATTCTTGATGCGGACAAAGAGGGCTACCTGCGTTCTGAACGTTCTCTTATCCAGACTGCAGGACGCGCTGCGCGCAATGTGGGGGGGACGGTTATATTCTATGCAGACAAAGTTACAAAGTCCATGCAATATGCCATTGACGAAACCGAGCGTCGACGTAAAATACAGATGCGATACAATGAGGAACATGGCATCACACCGAAAACCATTTATAAATCCACGGATCAGGTGCTGGGGTCTACATCGGTTGCTGATGCCAAAGCAGAATACGGCAAAAAACAGTCATCTGTTGAAAAAGATATGGATATTGAAGCCTGGAAACAAATGTCTCTTGAAGAAAAGAACAAGGTACTTTCTGAACTTGAAAAGAAAATGATGGATGCTGCTTCACGCCTGGAATTTGAACAGGCGGCCAAATTGCGGGATCAGATCGATGTGCTTGCGGATTGAAAATAATGAAATTTATGCTTTTAATCATTTAATGACTTGTATGAGGGAAACATCATGAAGGTATTGGTCATTGGCAGCGGCGGACGTGAACACGCCCTGGTATGGAAACTCAATCAAAGTTCTTATGTGGAAAAGATTTATTGCACTCCCGGCAATGCCGGAATCGCAAAAGTGGCAGAATGTGAGAGTATTTCTGTCATGAATACGAAACGGCTCATTCAATATGCCTCGAAAAACAAAATTGACTTGACAATTGTTGGGCCGGAGATGCCTCTGGTCGCGGGAATTGTTGATGAATTTGAGAAAAACGGACTGAAAATATTCGGGCCTCGAAGACGTGCCGCGGAACTGGAAGGAAGCAAGGTTTTCTGCAAAGATTTTATGAAAAAATACGAGATCCCCAGCGCCCAGTATCGAACGTTTACTGATTATGACAAGGCCAGTGAATTCTTAAATTATAACAAAGGACCGATTGTTGTCAAAGCTGACGGACTGGCGGCAGGCAAGGGCGCCATCGTATGTCAGAATCTGGAGCAATCTTCAAAAGCTCTGGATTTGATCATGAAAGACCGTGCATTC
The DNA here is from genome assembly GCA_034521575.1 of candidate division KSB1 bacterium. Lineage (NCBI taxonomy): Bacteria > Pseudomonadati > Candidatus Zhuqueibacterota bacterium. The sequence goes on along the minus strand of JAXHMJ010000002.1, from coordinate 811,724 downwards.
GGTTCTGCTGGTGAAAAAGTGGTTATCGAAGAAATGCTGCAAGGCAGTGAAGTTTCAATCATGGCTTTGTGTGATGGTGAAAATCTGGTGTATATGCTGCCTTCACAAGATCATAAACGAATTTTTGACAATGACCAGGGACCGAATACCGGCGGTATGGGGGCATATGCCCCGACCCCGTGTATGACCGAAGAGATGCTAAAAACTATAAAAACCACCGTCATGGAACCAACGTTGAAAGGTATGCAGGCCGAGGGACGTCCTTATAAAGGTGTTTTGTATGCAGGATTGATGCTGACCGATGACGGGCCCAAAGTTCTCGAATACAACTGCCGGTTCGGTGATCCGGAAACTCAGGTTGTTCTGCCTATGGCGGAAAGTGATCTGGTAAAAGTTCTCATGGCGTCAATTGATGGGAATCTAAATGATATCGATTGGAAAAATCGCAAACGGGGCCGCAGTTTGTGTGGTTCTTGCTTCAGGCGGCTATCCCGGGCAGTATGAAAAAGGTAAGAAAATTCACGGTCTGGATCGACCGTCGGGAAGACGATGTGATGGTCTTTCATGCCGGTACTTGTAAGAGCGGCAATGATATTGTCACCAATGGTGGGCGTGTTCTGGGTGTTACTGCCGTTGACAGCACAATTTCACGTGCCATGCAAAAAGTCTATCGCAATGTAAACCTGATTGCCTTTGACGGGGCCTATTACAGAAAAGATATTGCAGCCAAAGCCTTAATATAGAGGAGAAACGTTTGAATATATTAGTGACAGGAGGAGCCGGATTTATAGGGTCTCATATAGCAGATGCTTATATTCAGGCCGGACATCAGGTAACGATTATCGACAATCTTTCGACAGGACGGCGTGAAAATATCAACCCGGATGCGGATTTTATTGAACTGGATATACAAAATTCAGAGCTGGAAAAGATATTTTCAGAAAAAAAGTTTGATATTGTCAATCATCAGGCGGCCCAGATGAATGTACGCTTGTCTGTTAAAAATCCCGTGTATGATGCAAAGGTAAATATTATCGGATTTTTGAATCTATTGGAAAATTGTGTAAACAATAATGTCCGAAAAGTAATTTTTGCTTCTTCCGGCGGTGTTATCTATGGGGAGCAAGAGTATTTTCCCGCGGATGAAGAGCACAGGCTGCAGCCTTGTTCACCCTATGGTGTGGCCAAACTTGCTGGTGAAAAATATTTGTATTATTATCATTTGACGCATGACTTGAATTATACCGCACTCCGTTACGCCAACGTGTATGGTCCCCGTCAGAATCCGCACGGAGAAGCAGGCGTGGTTGCTATTTTTCTCGAACGGATGCTGGACGGCCGGGAAGCTGTGATCAATGGTGACGGAAAACAGACAAGGGACTTTGTCTTTATCCGCGATATCGTGGATGCCAATATAAAAGCACTCGACAAGGGAGACAATGAGGCGTACAATATAGGCACAGGTCAAGAAACAGATATAAATACCATTTTTCACACTTTGAATAAACTTGCCGAGGCAGATTTAACTGAAAAACACGCAGATCCTATGCCGGGAGAACAGCGAAAAAGTGTGCTTGCCGTTATAAAGGCAGAAAATGAACTGGGCTGGAAAGCCCGATATGACCTTGAAGCCGGTCTGTCCGAAACCATTCAAGCATATAAACGGAGTTGATCATTGACTGACCAACATTATGAGTATAACCCTATGGATTCTGACGAGTGGCGCGACATTCAGAAAGATGTCGGAATATTGGGTGATTCCGAGGCAATTCGACAGCTTTTGGAAACCATTGACCAGGTAGCGCCGACTGACATTTCGGTATTGATCACCGGTGAAAGCGGCACCGGCAAGGAACTGGCTGCAAAAGCCATGCATCTGCGCAGCGAAAGAGCGCAATCACCCCCTGATCACCGTGAATTGCGGCGCGATCCCGGAAGGAATATTAGAGTCAGAGTTATTTGGACATGAAAAGGGCTCTTTTACCGGTGCGGCCAGCCAGAGAAAAGGATATTTTGAACTTGCCGACCAGGGAAGCATTTTCCTGGACGAAATCGGCGAATTGCCCACGTCTATCCAGGTTAAATTGCTCCGTGTGCTGGAAGAACGCGAATTCATGCGCGTGGGCGGGAGCAGTATGCACAAAGTGAATGTACGAGTCATTACTGCAACAAACAAAAACCTGGCTGATCTGGTCAAAGCCGGGCATTTTCGCCAGGATCTGTATTACCGGTTGAATGCTGTGCATATCCGGGTTCCCAGTCTGCGTGAACGTCAGAGCGATGTGGCGCCGCTGGCAAAAAAGTTTGCCGATGATTTTTGCAAAGAGAATCATATCGATTTTGAAGGATTTACAAAAAACGCACTTGAGACTATGCAGCATTATTCATGGCCGGGTAACATAAGAGAACTCAAAAATCTGGTTGAAAAAATTATCGTTCTGGAACGCGGCCGAAAAATTGATGACTATACGCTCAACAAATACCTGACTACGATGGAAGAGACAGGACGCAATATGCCGGTGCTGATGAACAAATCCAGAGAAGATTTGGACCAGGAATTGCTGCTGCGTGCTTTGTTGGAGATTAAAAGTGAGATTGCTCAGTTAAGAGAATTACTGCTCTCAGGACACCCGCAGCAGCCGAGTCTGGGCGCCTGGAGAGAGGAATTGCCGAATGAATATCAGAACCACTACAACGGATCAAGTGCAGAGTCTGTAACCGATATGGAAAAAGAATTGATCAATTCAGCGCTGAATAAAACCAACGGCAATAAAAGACAGGCTGCCAAAATATTAGGCATGAGCGAACGTACTCTGTACCGAAAAATTAATAAATATGGATTAAGAAATGATCAGGGCTAACTATTTATTCGTTCTCCTTCTGTCCGCTGTTCTCTGTGTCAGCTGTTCCTATTATTCCGTGAAAGGTTCACTGCCCGCTCATTTAAAAACAGTTGCTATCCCTTTGTTGGAGAACAATACTGCAGAATTTGGTGTGGTTGAGGAATTGACCGATGCTTTGATTACAGAATTTACACGTGACGGTTCTCTGCGCATTACCAACCCAGAGGCCGCTGATGTACTGATCCGTGGAACAATTACCAATATTAATGAGCGTGCAGGCGCTTTTGATCAGAACGAGACCGTAGAAGATATAAAAATCTATTTTACAGTGAATGTGACTTGTACAGATCAGGTTAAACATCAGGAAATGTGGAGCTGCGAATTACCCAGTATGGTACGTATGATCCATCGGCCGGCATGAATGCCCGTCAGGATGCTTATGAACAGGCCTTTACAAAGATTGGACAGGAAATTATCAACAAGACAGTATCCAATTGGTAAACCGAACCGGAAAATATTTGCTTGATGTATTTAAATAAAAACCGTATGTTATATACAACACTTAGAATGGGCATGAGGTTATTATGCAGTCTATGACAAATGAAATTCAGTGGTTAAAAAGCAAAGTTAAAAAATCCGAATCATCTTTTTTGATGGCTCGTCTTGCCGATCGATATCTCGAAGTGCAGGAACTGGACAAGGCGCTTGATTTCGGCCAAAAGGCTGTGGATGCAAATCCGGGCTATCCAACGGCACATTTCATTTTGGCAAAGTGCCACTATCAGCGTACAGATTATGAAAAATCCGAAAACGAAGTAAAAGAAACACTTCTCCTTGATCCCACTTTTCTGGGCGCCTTGAAACTGCAAAGTGAACTCGAAACCCGGGTCAGCAATTTTGATGCTGTGCATGACACATATTTAAGAATATTGGATTTTGATCCACTGAATACGGATATCGCAGAAAAACTTGAACTTGTCGATACCACATCTGATTCTGAAGAGCAGGATACTGCTGCGTTTGAACCTGATTCTGATTGGCTCCAGGGGAGCAAAGAATTTACAACTGAAGAAACTCGGGATACTTTTGAAGAATCAGAAGATCTATTCTCTTCATTTGGAGAACCGGAACAGTCCCCGGAAGAACCTTTCACGAGCGAAACCCTCACCAGTGAAGAAGAAAAATCGTTTGAGACGGATGAATTGACCTCTGATGATGCCTTTTCCTTGGGTCATTCCGAAAATGAGAAAGAGGAAGCGCAAAAACTTGATCTTGATCAACCGGGTTATGAAGAGGAAGAATCCCATTTTACAGAATTACTCGATGATATTTTCAGTCCGAATTTTGATGAGGAGCAAACAGACAAAAGCTCACCCGAGTTGGATCAAAAGGAAGAATCGGACGAGGCAATGGAGTTTGATCAGGATGATCTTTTTGCTGATGATTCAGAGGATGAAGATATGACTCCGGAGGAAAAAATATTACAGGATGCAGGCAATGAAGATTTTGATTTCCCCGGAGTTTTTTCAATGATAGAAGACGAGGATGAAAAAGAAGAGCCCTACAATCCTTTTGAAGAGCCCGAAGAAGCTTCTTCGGCTTCTGTTAATGCCGAGGAAGATGAATCAGAGGCATTCAAATCCTCGGATGAAGACTCTTTGAACGATTTCCTGGCAAGTCTTGATATCAATGATCCAACTTCTGGTTCTGACTCTGACGAAGACGAAGAGGCATTCAAACCTGAACCACCTGCTGCCAAAGAGGCGTTCAAACCTGAACCACCTGCTGCCAAAGAGCCGGTTGAGCCCCCCCAAAAAAGCCATGCGGAGAATGAAAACGATAGTGAAAATTTTGTAACTCCGACCCTGGGAGAAATCTATGCGGCTCAGGGGCAATATGCCAAAGCTATTGAGGTATTTAAAACCCTGATCAGTAAAAACCCAAATAACGAATGGTATCAATCAAAAATCGATTTTCTCCAGAAAAAACTGGACGAAAGTGAAGAATAATTTAGACTTGAATCCGGCGAACGTTTCAGGAATGACAGGATGAGTTTATGCAAATAGAACTGTCCGTCGTGATCGTGACCTACAACAGTTCATCCTATATTCTCGACTGCCTCTGTTCTTTGGTTCAATCTTGTCATGTCTCCACTCAGGTGGTGATTGTAGATAACGCCAGTACAGACGCAACTCTGGATATCCTGTACTCGCATCAAAATGCATTTGCCCTGTCGTTTACTCAATTTACTATTATTGCCAGTCCTGTCAATAAAGGGTATACTCGCGGAATTAATGAAGGCCTGCGCTGTGTCCAGGGTCAAAGTGTATTGCTGCTCAATCCGGATGTTCGGGTGACCGGAGATTTGAATTTACTGATGCAGATGCTTGATGACCCTAAAATTGGTATAATCGCACCGCAACTCAGGTTTCCCGACGGTTCCGTACAAGCATCATGCAGACGATTTCCCCGTCGCCGTGATGTTTTTCTAGAGTGCCTGGGATTTTCATCCTTTTTCAGGGCAAACCGGATTTTTAATCATTGGAAAATGCCCGATTTTGATCATTTAACCGAATATCTAAATTGCCAGCCTCAAGGCGCTTTTTTATTAACACGCAAAGCCGTCATTCGCAAAATCGGTATGCTGGATGAACGGTTTCCCATGTTTTTTAGTGATGTCGACTGGTGCCAGCGTGTTATCAATGCCGGATACATTGTAAAATTTACACCGCGAACCTGGATGATCCATTCAAAAGGCCAAAGCATCTCTCAACGACGACTGGAGATGATCATTTCTTCGCATCGATCATTTGTAACCTATTTTCATAAACAGGAACACAGACTTTGGCACAAAATCGGCACTCACCTGGTTTTTGTGGTATTACTGATCGGTACTCTGCCTCGTCTGCTATTTACAATGCTGCGTGAAAATTCATGAATTATAAAAACTCCACAGTCCTGGTTTTGTTGCTGTTCCTCTCTCACTCGTTTGCGGCGCCGACTTTGCTTTTCAAAGTACAAGAGACCCCGCTGGCAAAAAAACACACAGTTTGGGGTCGTACCGGTGTAAACCGTGTCGATCAGGTTTTACAGCGCTTACAAAAAAATGCTGTTCCACTGTTTACTCAAGCGGATGAAAATTTACAACGTTGGTATCAGATCTATTTTTCATCCGCGGATTCTGCTGAACACACTTTAGAGGTGTTGGCCGGGCTCCCGGATCTGGAATATGCAGATTTAAACCGGGCTTTTCGGCTGCATGATAGACCGGATGACCCGCGACTGGATGAGCAATGGGCCCTGAGCCGTGTGCAGGCCTTTGACGCGTGGGACATTGAACAGGGGGATGCGGCTATTCCGATCGCAATTATTGACACCGGAGTCGATTACAAACATAAAGATCTTGAAGCAAATATATGGATTAATCCAGGGGAAGACCTGAATGGAAATGGTGTCTTTGATCTCACGGATTTGAACGGTATTGATGATGACGGAAACGGATATATTGACGATGTCATGGGCTGGGATTTTACCGATGCTCCCAATTACCCGGATGGCGGGGATTATCTGGAGCGCGATCATGATCCAATGGACGAGCACGGTCATGGGACAGGTGTGGCGGGGATTGTTGCTGCGGTTTCAGATAATCAAATCGGCATTAGCGGACTTGCACCCAACTGCCGTATCATGAATTTGCGGGCCTTTACTGCTAATGGGTACGGTGAAGAAGATGATGTGGCTTCTGCTGTTCTGTATGCCATTGAGAATGACGCGCGCATTATCAATATGAGTTTTGGAGATGTATTCGTCTCTCGAGTTTTAGACGACGTAATCGAATACGCACGGAAAAAGGATATTATCATGGTGGCGTCTGCAGGCAATTCATCATCCGATGATGTTCATTATCCATCTGGATTCAATGCCACAATTTCCGTCGGTTCTACGGATGAATCCGATCAATTATCCGGCTTTTCAAATTACGGCAGCACAATAGATCTGGTTGCCCCGGGCAGTGATATCCTTAGCACTGATCTGAATGATGGTTATCGATTCTGGAATGGAACCAGTTTTAGTTGTCCTTATGTCTCCGCCGCTGCGGCTTTGCTGTTGTCCAGGAATACGGCATTAGCAGCCGAATCTATACGCGGTATTCTGGTAAACTCAACGGACCTCATTGGCGGAACAGATGCATGGAACCCGCTTTTCGGCAGTGGACGTTTAAATGTACTGCAAGCACTTTCAAAGCCAGTTCAATCCATAGTGCGCATCACGGAACCTGCCCTTGACCAGGGATTCGCAACCGGTCCTTTGATGATTCGGGGATCGGCGTGGAGTCCCTCGTTTTCAGAGTACAGTCTGTACTGGGGAACCGGATTTAATCCGGATGCCTGGAATCCGATTATAAAAGGCGTGACCACCCCCCTTATTGATTCTGTTTTATATGTTTGGGACCATTTACCCAAAGATGGCGAATATACATTGTCTTTGCGTGTACAAAATCGTGACGGGGCAGAAGAGAGACACCAAACCCGATTTTTCCTGGATTCTACTCCGCCTGTGATTTCAGAAACTGCCTTGTTCCCCATGATCGACGGACCCAATAGAGTTATTTGCTTGAATTTTATACAGATGATCTGTGCGAAGGAACCATCCATTACCGCGAGGCTGGTTCGCATGATGCATGGAATACGCAGAAATTGACTTTTAGAACCGTAGAATCGCGATTTCACCTGACTCCGGACCTCATTGATCAAAACATTGAATTTTATGTAACGTCCCACAACAGTTCAGGTTTGCAGACCGCGGACGATAATGACGGCGCATACTATCAGGTTGATCTAAGCCAACCGCCGCTGCCTGATATGGCGTTCGCCCCCATCGGTCTTGATATTGAGCCGGGCCGAATATTATCAGAATATTCTGATTATAATTCAAATGGCCTGCCCGAATTGATTGTATCTTCTCAATCTGATGGCGGGATAGGGCCTCTTGTGTTATATGAACTGCAAAACAATGCCATGATCCCTGTCTATACGAGTGAACAGAGACTGATTCCGCGTGATCTCAAAGATATTAACGGTGACGGGCGCCCTGAACTTTTAAGCGGCTTTGGATTCAACAGTTATTTGTATACCAGCCCTTCTGAGGGTGCGTTCCCGTCCCGGCTTTTGAAAGCCTGGGAGGGAAATGGTGCGGATCAGTACTGGGCAAGCCGGCTGGCTGATCTGGATAAAGATGGAAAGGGCCAAGTCATCATGCGCGTGGTGAGCAGCAGCGATGATCAGGATATGTTCAAGGTCTTTGAACTGCAGCCGGATGATACATTTGAGAGCGTCGCCGATTTACCCAATCCCACTCCGGGAGAAAATTTCTACGGTGTGCCGCATTGTGAAATATCCGATTTTGATGGAGATGGGTATACTGATATTTTATTCGGCGACAGTGACGGGGATATTTATATCTATGAAAACAAGGGTGATGATCAATATCAGGCCGTATGGCAGGACAGTCTGCCGCTGATTGACAGTATCGATTACATCGATCACGGAGATTTTGACGGAGACGGTGTCAGCGAATTTATCGCCGGCTGCCACTCACAGCCCAACCTCAATACAGAGCACTATTATGACGCTCGACATTGGTTGTACAGGGTTTATGACCGTCAAGGTGATAATGACTATAAAGTTAGAGCAGAATGGCGTTTTTTCGGGTTCGAGTCGCCTTCAGACTTTCAAAGCGGTGTATCTGCCGGTGATGTTGACGGCGATGGCGATGATGAAATCTATTTGTCCTTGTTTCCGGATTTCTATGTGATCGATCATGTCGATGATCATTACAAAATCATTCACTACCAGATGCCCGCTCAAACGGGCTCTGTACTCACCGGAGATTTGAACGTTGACGGAATACCGGAATATTGGATGTCGGACGGCAATCGTATTCGTGCATTTGCTTTGACAAGCGAACTTACAGCTCCCGTTCCACCCGTCGGATTAACTGCTGCGCCGCTTGACGAACGCACAGTCAGTCTGAACTGGCGGCCGGTGAATGGCGCGGATTCTTACACCATCTTTAGAGGGCCGAAAGCAGATACTGCTCTCGGAACGTGTAACGCTAAAACAGACCACATTCATTGATTCGACCGTCCAGTCAGACTCTGTCTACTATTACGCGGCTCGAACCCTCGATACCGACAAGGAACCGGACACCAGTATTTTATCCAGGACAGCTGCCGCGCGTCCCGGAAAACCGCCTGCATTGCAGACTATTCAACCGGTAAATTTGACGCATATTCGTTTGTTATTTAGCAAGCCGATGAATGAGCGTGCTAAAAACGTTATCCATTACAACTGTAATGCTCCGCCGAAAATAACATCAGCGGTTTTAGACCGGTCCGGGCGCGCAGTGATTTTGACGTTTGATGCAGAGCTCACAGCCGATCAAACATTTTCACTGTTCTGCTCGAATTTACAGGATGTCTATGGTATACCCCTGGATTCAGTGCGCAATTCTGCAGAGTTTACTATGGCATCTCCGGCAGTCACACCATATTTGAAAAAAGGAGAGTGGACTGACTGGAATCAGGCAGTGCTTGAATTCAGTACGAGCATGATGAAATCTTCTCTTGTAAATTCAAACAATTATATGTGTGATGCCGGGGACATAACAATTGCAGAGCTCACAAGCCAGTCAAAAGTCGCATTGACTGTCGCTTTTGATGAGCCGCCGGTAAAGGGACAAAGCATTGTGTTTCGTACAGATAATATTGAAAATAATTTGGGTATCAACAGTCAATCCCGGAAGGGGAGATCAGCTTGAACTTTCCTATCAACTAAATACAGTTAAACCGCATGATGTCATCGTTTACCCTAATCCTCTTAATGCAGCACTTTATGACAATATTACATTTACCAATTTAAAATCTTCATGGACGATTAATATTTTGAACGAATACGGGCAGCTTGTTCGATCTCTAAAATCTCAGCCTCTCCTGAATCGTGTAGCATGGGATATCCGAAATCAGCGGGGAAATAAGGTGGCGCCCGGTATTTATTTATATCAGATTAAAGCGGAAAGCACACAATACATCGGTAAACTGGCTATTGTAAGGTGATTATGAAAAACCATTGGTTTAACAGGCGGCATTGGCAGCGGAAAGACAAGCTGTAGCAAGGGGCCTGCAAAAATTCGGGGCTGTGGTCATCGATGCGGATGCCAAGGGCCATCTTGTACTTGAAATGCCGGATGTAAAATCAAAGCTTGGCCAAATATTCGGTCAAGGAATATTTGTAAAAAGTGATATCGATCGTAAAACACTTTCTAAACTGGCCTTTGAAAGCAAGGAAAATGTCCAGCATCTAAATCGAATAGTACATCCCAAAATTCTGACACTGATTGCAGAGGGATCCGCAAACGCTGGCCCGTCAGGATTTCAATTATATCGTCATTGACGCGGCGCTTTTGTTTGAAGTGAAGCTGGACAAATTATGCGACTGCACCGTTACTGTGGATGCTCCCATCGATCAATGTATAGAACGTGTAAAAAAACGCAATCATCTGACCGAAACCCAAATCCGGCAACGGATGCGGTTTCAGCTTTCTTTTCAAGAGAAACGGGCAAGAGCGGATTATGTGCTGGTTAATGATGCCGCACTTGAAATCTTACATGAAAAAATAAAAAAATTAAATGATTGGATATTGCACTTTTGCTGACCGGGTTTACTTTTCGCACGTGTCGTAATCCTGGAGGAATTGTGTTGATCACATTCATGTTCTTGAGCCTTGGCTTTTTTCTGATAGTAAAAGGTGCGGATTGGCTTGTCAACGGGGCATCGCATCTGGCAAAAAATTTTTCGATCTCTGAATTGGCTATCGGACTTGCCATTGTCGCTTTCGGAACTTCTGCACCTGAATTGATTGTCAATATTATCGCCTCCATTCAGAATAAATCAGATATCGTATATGGTAATATTATAGGCAGCAATCAGTTCAACCTCTTTTTCATTCTGGGGATTTCAGGGTTAATCACTCCCTTGTCCGTAAAATCCAGTACTGCCTGGAAAGAAATACCTTTTTCATTGATTGCAGTTTTGGTTTTGTTTGTTTTATCGAGTGACGAGCTTTTGAGAAATGCCTCTTTATCACAGCTCAGCCGCACCGACGGTATTATTCTGGTTGGTCTTTTTGCCGGTTTTCTATTTTACGTGGCTGATCAGCTCAAAAATGAACCCAAGAGGGAATTGAAAACCAGCAACTCGATAGGCACCAGACATATTGTATTTTATTTGATCATCGGTTTGGCTGCTCTTTTTATGGGTGGGGAGATGGTGGTCCGAAATGCCGTCGAAATGGCCAAAAAACTGGGTATAAGTGAAATGATGATCAGTCTGACCGTTGTTGCTGTCGGAACATCCCTCCCCGAACTGGCAACCTCGGTGACCGCTGCCGTGAAACGAAATAATGACATTGCCGTTGGAAATATAATCGGATCCAATGTTTTTAATATTTTACTGGTTATTGCATCCAGCGCGGTTATTCGTCCGATACATTATTCGGATGCATATAATGCAGGATTGATCGTCTTAATCGCAGGCACTTTATTCCTCACTCTGTCCATGTGGACCGGAGGACGGAGAAAACTGGATAGATGGGAAGCCTTTATTCTCCTGTCAGGTTATTTAATCTTTCAGACCTGGTTCATAATGCAGCATGTCTGAATCGGCTAAACTGGTCCGAACCAGTTGTTGATTAACCGGTGAAATCCCGGCGTTGACTGGTATCAATGAGTTCTGAATATCATATCCTACCACTTATCTTAATAACAGCATAGACCTGGTCTTGATAACAGTGCCGGCACGCAGTCTGGCAAGATAAATACCGCTGGAAACGCTCTTGTTCTTGGAATCTTTCCCATCCCATTTAAATGTCAACGTCCCTGAACGGAAGTTCAGAATCCACCAATGTCCGGATATGCTGACCCTTAATGTCAAATATATCGATTCGAACAGGTCCGTTTTTGCTAATGAATATCTGAATCTGTGTACCTGAATTGAATGGATTAGGATAATTGCTGATGCCATAGGTTTCTGGCTTGTTTTCAGCAAACCGTATACCGGATACACTTTCCGGATCCCCGGGGTTGGTAACCAAATCCGGGGATCCGGGATCGCCATCCCCTTTTTCCCAGCTGCCGTCGGGATCAAGCAGTTCCTGGCCATTTGTGCCTCCGTCTTCATCTGCATCCAGAATGGCAAGATCATTTTCCCATATCACATCACCGTTGACATCCAGATATTCAGCTTCGATCAGCTGACCGAATGGATTGCGGGGTCCACCCGTGCCGGTATGACAGGTTCTGCACTGAAATACAGAGCCGTTTGGAATCTGGTCAACCCGCTTTGATCTGGGAAAAACGCTTACTGCACAGAACACAACCGTTACAAAAACAAATAATCTCATGCTAACCTCCACTCCTATAAAATACGGGATATTAAAAAGCCAAAACGTAAATTGTTTCCATTAAACGTTAGATCGGATCCGGTCAGATATTGGGTCATATTAATTTTATCCTGATTTGTAAAGAATAGCTTGAAAAAATGACCGCCTGTCTCCAATTCGATACCCAGTGAAACCGTGTTATAGGTTTGCCGCCATCCGGATAGGGTGGGACTATATTCAATGATCAAACTCCAGAATTCTGAAATATAATATTGCATATAGCTGCCCCAAACAAGGCTGTATTGAAGATCCTTGCAAAAGGGCTGAGCATTGTAAACATAAGAGGGTACAAATCCGAGTCCGAGCTTATCCTCGTACAGAGCATTCAGAATGATCTGACCATAGTATTGGAACTCTCTGGATCTGTTTTTTACCGTACCGGTTGGTCGAGTTGTGAATTCCAGGCAGCTCCGCCCTGGAATGTCAGAACAACGGGAAGCAGGTCATTGTCCCAGGTCCATGCTTTATATCTAAGCTGCAGATCAGCATTATCATAAACATTTGTACGTCCCACATTCACAAAAATACGGTCTGTAATTGCATACCCGAGCGCAAGTCTGATGTTAGCAGGGCCGTCTAATCCCCAAAACGCTTTAATCCCATCTCCCACGGGCGGACGAAATCGGTGCGATACTTTGAAAAGAATGTCGCCGCGAGAAGGCGTTTCAGCGCTCGGCAGTACCAGCGCATTCAGGGAATGAAATAACTGCAACAATTGGGACTGTTGTTCTGAGCGATTCCAGGAAGTTTGCAATTCTTGTGGACAGAGGAGGGCAGAATAAAGAAGAACGATAACTGCTATTAATATTGATTTCACAGCAAATCCTTTACTTTTGTACCGGCTGCATATAAACTTTCACTTGTAATTGTATAATTTCACTTAGCTTGAGAAACATCAGTTTCGGGATCTTTATGTAATGATCGGAGAGTAAGACCTGAAATTCACTATATGCTTGATATTGGTCGTCGTCCGGGGTTACCTGCACCTCCATCTCTAACGGTTTTTCCACCCCGTGCACGGAAAAGGTACCCTCTGTAAAAGCGATAAAGCCGCTGTCAATGGCAGCCGAATCTATTTCTGTGATTGTTCCTTCATAGGTGGCATAGGGGTATGTTTCCGTTTCCAAATAATTTTCACGCATATGACGGTTGCGCAGCCCGATTCCGGTGTCCAGTGTCTGCAGTTCCACCTCGAAATAAAACTTGTTATTTACCAGAACAGCGTCATTGTCCCATACCACATAACCATCAATCTGGCCGGTCACGCCGTCAAACGTTTCTACCTTGGCATCACTTATAAACCTGACCTTGTTCTGCGCCTCTGTATCTACATGATATTCTGCAGGATAACTGAATGAGGCAAGTGAAAGGCATAACATTAAAATGGATAATTTCATTTCTATCCTCCTAATCATTTGGAGCGCCCCGATCAATCCAGGCGGCAACAGAATCAATTTTGGCATCGCTCAAAGGCCCGGATGGAGGCATAAGAGGTGCGTTGTCTCCGACGAGGGTCAGATACAGGTAACTGCTGTCGCTGTCAAATGGAAGCACGCGCACATACTCTGAAGTATTGACTGGCTCATTGACAAGATTGTTGTATGCTACATCATTTGAAAGATCCAAGCCTCCTGACGGTGTGGTGCCGGAATGGCAGGAGACACAGTTCGGATTAAAAACAGATGCTTGGATCTGTGAAAATGTTGTTCTATTTCCGATCAGGCTTTTATCGGAAACACGATCGCAATCTGATACAATATTTTGCTCACATCCAGACACAATAAATAGTAAAAGAAAAAGCAAGAACCGATATCTCACAGTTTATCCTTTCTCTAACTTTTTAAAAGTTAGAACATTTGTTTAAAAGGTTGTATTCCTAAAAGGAGAGCGGAGGTCTTTAAAATTAGATGCGGCAGGACATTGGAGAAAACCGGGCTCAGAATACAAACCCGGTTTGCAGGGTTTATTTACATTCGATAACACGTGCGGCGATAATACCATCTATAGCTTTTAATTCACCGATCGCCTTTTCATCAAAATTGCCTTCGATATCGATAATGTTATATGCATATTCATCCTGATGTCGGTTCAGCATGTTGGAAATATTAATGTTGCGGTCTGCCAGTACGCCGGTGATCTTTTGTACCATAGCCGGAATGTTTTGGTTGATGACAATAAGGCGTATGTCGCCGGTAAACTGCATCTCACAATCCGGAAAATTGACACTGTTGACCACATTGCCGCATTCCAGGTAATTTACAAGCTGAGTCGCAGCCATGATTGCACAATTGTCTTCGGATTCGGGTGTGGATGCACCCAGATGTGGAACGCCGATTACACTGTCGTGTTTAAGCAGTTCTTCATCAGGGAAATCCGTGACATAACAGGTCACAATGCCGTCATCCAGCGCCTTTTTTATGTCATTATTATTCACCAGACCGCCGCGGGCAAAGTTGAGAATTCGTACACCTTTTTTCATGATCGAGAATTTTTCCGCATTAAACATACCACGGGTTTTATCCGTCAACGGCGCATGAATACTGATGTAATCAGCTTTCGAGACCAGATCATCAAGGGAAACAGCTCTTTGAATATTACGGGATAAACCCCAGGCGCTGTCCACAGACAAAAACGGATCAAACCCAATCACATCCATCCCGAGATCATAAGCATCGTTTGCAACATTGACTCCGATAGCGCCAAGTCCGATTATACCCAACCTCTTGCCTTTGATTTCAGGGCCGGCAAATTGGGATTTGTTTTTTTCGATGAGCTTCGGCACTTGATCACCTTCGCCGATCTGGGTTTTGGCCCAGTCAACACCCTGCACAATTTTACGGGAAGCCAGAAACAATGAACATAAAACCAACTCTTTTACACCATTTGCATTGGCTCCAGGGGTGTTAAATACAACGATGCCGCGTTTTGTACAATCATCGACAGGTATATTGTTAACACCAGCTCCGGCTCGAGCAATGGCCAAAAGTGACTCCGGGAACGGCTCGTCATGGAGTTTATAACTGCGCAGAATATATCCGTCGGCATTAACTGTTTCACTGGACACTTCATACTGATCTCTGGGCAGCAAATCAAGACCACGTGGTGAAATTTTATTGTACGTCTTTATCTTGTACATAAAAATCTCCTATTTGTGTGTTTGTTCAAAATTTTTCATAAATCCGACAAGTTTTTTAACACCGTCAACGGGCATGGCGTTGTAAATGCTGGCGCGCATACCGCCTACGCTCCGATGGCCTTTTAAAGTCTTTAACCCCTGCTCTTCAGCCTCGGCGATAAATTGTTTATCCAAATCCGCATCAGGCGATACAAACGGTACATTCATCAAAGAACGGTCTTTTTTCTCGGCTGTTCCCTTGAAAAAATCGGATTGATCCAGATAATCATATAAAAGCGCTGCTTTCTCTTCATTTTGTGCCTGCATGGCTTTGATGCCGCCGTTGTTTTTCAGCCAGTCAAACACCAGTTTTGCGATATAAATATTATAGCAGGGAGGGGTGTTGAACAGAGAGTCTTTGGATACATGTGTTTTGTAATTCAGCATTGTAGGTAAAGTATCCGGGGCATTTCCAACCAGATCATCACGGATGATGATGATGGTCACACCGGCCGGTCCTATATTTTTTTGCGCGCCTGCAAAGATAATCCCGAATTTGTTGACATCTATTTCTTCAGACAAGATATTAGATGACATATCAGCCACAATCGGAACATTACCTGTGTCAGGAATTTGTGTGTAACGTGTTCCATAGATGGTATTGTTGGTGACGATATAAAAATAATCGGCGTCTTTGGTAAAGGAGGCCGGATTCAACTCAGGAATATAAGTATAGTTTTTATCTTCGGATGATGCAATAATATTGACAGTACCAAATCGTTCGGCTTCCGGTATGGCTTTTTTTGACCAGGCGCCGGTATGCACATAATCTGCTTTGCCGTTTTTCGTCATAATATTCATCGGAACCATGGCAAACTGGGTCGAGGCTCCGCCCTGAAGAAAAAGGACATGATAATTATCCGGGATGTTTAAAAGCTCTCTCAAAACAGCTTCAGCGGATTTAATAATATCATCAAATGCTTTTGATCGGTGGCTCATCTCCATCACAGACATGCCGGTTCCGTTGTAATCCAGCATTTCATCTGCTGCTTTTTTGAGCACCGATTCGGGCAGGGTTGCAGGACCCGCGGAAAAATTATAAACTCGTGTCATATTCTGTCTCCTTTTTTTATTGACTTTTTAGGGTGATAAACGATGATAGGATGGAAAGTTCTGTCATAATATCTATATTGCTTATAAAAACAGGCTTGTCCGGGATAGTAATTATACGCTGTGTGAAATTCAGTATCCCGCGTATGCCCGCATTAATCAATGTGTCGGTCATGTCCTGAGCAGCTTCTGTCGGCACCGTCAGCATTGCGATTTCTATATTCAGCTGAGGAATAATCTCCGGGATATTATAAGCGGGATAGACCGGAATATGAGTACGTATTGTCTCAACCCTGTTGGTATTGGAATCAAATCCGGCTACAAGATTATAGGTATCCGGTTGATAGTTGAGATTGAGAAGAGCGCGGCCGAGTTTGCCCAGGCCGACAATGCACATATTACGCATCTGTGCCAGTCCCAGCTTGTCTGCTATGACGGCGGCAAGCTGCTTGACATCATAACCGCCGCCTCCGCTGCCTTTTTCATCCAAATGACTGATGTCTTTACGGATACTATGCGATCCCACGCCGAGTCGATCCGCCAGCTGAAAAGAGGAGATGCGTGAGATATCCTGTTGTTCCAGGGTCTTCAGAACCCGGTGCAGCTGACAAAGACGTGAAAGTGTTGGTTTGGGTAATCTGTGCACAGAGTTAATATCCTTTCATGGCTTAACTGTGAATTATATCACAAATATACGTCAATTAAGGCTTTTTGTCAAGGGAAATAATATAAATAAACAACCAAAAATAGTAACAAAGTAAATTTCTGTGAAATAAATCACATAATGCGTCCTTTTTAGATGCCGCCAAACCGGCTTCATTTTCAGGGTTCAAAAGACAGTCAAAGCACAGTATAAGAGTTGACGTTGTACCGGTGCTATCGGTCAAATAAAAATTATTGAATTTTATGGCTTAAACTGTTAACTTTAAAAAAAAGGCAAACAATGAAAGTACTATTTATCGGTGGTTCCGGGTGATCAGTTCAGCGTGCAGTGAATTGGCATTGAAAAATCCGGATATTGAACTCTATTGGTTTAACCGCGGCGAAACTGAAATTGATTTAAAGCCTGCCCCGCATTTACTCACTGGTGATATTCGCAACCGAAATCAGGTGGAAAGCATAGTCAAAGCTCATACCTTTGATGTGGTGGTCAACTGGATCGCTTTTACTCCGCAACATGTCAAACAAGACTATGAGGTTTTCGGCGGCAGAGTCGGACAGTATATTTTTATTAGTTCTGCTTCGGCGTATCAGACACCGGCGATGCAGTTTCCGATTACAGAAGACACACCGCTGGACAATCCGTTTTGGCAGTATTCTCGTAATAAAGCCGATTGCGAAAGGTTTTTGAACCGCCGCTGCGAACAGAACAAGTTTCCAGTCACAATAGTTCGTCCGTCACATACCTATAACCGCAAAATGCTGCCCATCATTGGAAAATACACCACCTTTGCGCGTATGCTTCAGAACAAAAAGGTGTTCATACACGACCGGGGTGAGTCAGTCTGGATTTTAACGCATCATAAAGATTTCGCCAAAGGCTTTAACGGACTTTTGGGCCTTGAACCAGCTGTAGGTGAAACCGTGCATATTACCTCAGATGAGCTCCTGTCCTGGAACCAGATCTATCAGACTATAGCCGAGGCAGCCGATGTTGATCTGAATGGCGTTTATTTGCCGTCTCATCTAATTAATGCTTATGATTCGGAACTCGGTGCCGGACTCCTGGGTGATAAGAGCTGCAGTATGATCCCGGACAATTCGAAAATCAAATCACTGGTCCCCGGTTTTGGTGCCGAAATTCCATTTGCACAGGGCGCCCGGGAAATTGTGGACTATTACTTGAATACGCCCCAGGCCCAGGTTCTTGATGAACAGTTTGATTCACTGACAGATAAAATGATCAGCGAATGGGAAGCGTTTTTGAATATAAAACGTTCCTAATTAAAAACGGGAGGTCATGTGCGTTTCTTATCATGTTTTATTATTCTGTGTTTTTTTACAGGATTACCTGCATATTCACAAGCGTATGATCCCTTTGATCATTCAGACCGAGCCATGAATGCGCTGCTGGGTTGGGGCGCATTGTCCATCGCAACCGGTACAGGAATGCTGTTCAGCGGCAATGCCAGAGTACAGTACGCGGGCATTCAAAATATCGCATGGGGAGCGATTGATTCAGGTATCGCATTCTGGGGTAAATCCGGTAATGTGAATGACCGATTGCGTTTGAGTCCCCAGCAAAAAACGATAAATTTTCGCCAGGCGTTATGGATCAATGGATTGCTGGATGTTGTCTATATCGGGGTCGGATATGCGCTGTATCGCAACGGTAAAAATGAAAGGGTAATAGGCAGTGGTGTGGGCGTCATGATCCAGGGCAGTTTTCTTTTCGCATTCGACTGGATCAATTATGCGCTGACTTTGCTGAATTGCGTTCGCGTCTGCGCTGTTTTTGCTGTCCCAGTTGTGAGATCAGCATTCCGGTGAACATTAAACCGCACCCGAAAAGACCGCGCAGCGGCATTTGCTCACTCAGCAGCAACCAGCCGCCGACAACCGCAAACACGGATTCCATGCTTAGAAAGATCACCGCATGCGATGGCGGTGCGTATTTTTGTCCAATAATCTGTAAACTGTATGCAATGCCTACCGAAAATAAACCGCCATACAATATCGGGACCGCAGCCATGCTCACAGCATGCCATTCGATCGGTTCAGCAAAAACAGCCACAATCATGCTGAATATCGCACACGCGCCGTATTGTATAAATGCGAGTTGACCGGATCGTATACGTCCTGCCAAATGTCCGATGATATGCACATGTATCGCATAAAAAAATGCAGACAAAAACACATAGACATCGCCGCGCTGTACTGTAAATTTGCCGTGTATGGAAAGAAAGTAAAGTCCCGCCACGGCCAGAATTGCGCCAATCCAGTTGTGCCGGCTGATTTGATGGCGCAAAAAAAGTCCAAAAAACGGAACCAGGATCACGTAAAGTCCGGTTATAAATCCCGCATTGCCCGGCCGTGGTATATACCAATCCGATCTGCTGCAAAGAGGAAGCAATAAACAGCGCAGCGCCTGAAATAATCCCGGCAATTACGTATTTCCAGGAAAACGTCGCCCGGTATTTGCGAAAGCGTGTGAACGGGTAAAGTGCCAGACATCCCAGGGCAAACCGCAGTCCGTTGTATAAAAAGGGGCCGATATGATCCATACCCTGACGCTGAAAGGCAAAGGCAAATCCCCACACTGCAGCAGTGAGCAACAATATCGAGTCGGATTTAAAGGTTGACATATTGTCTCTTGGCATGACATGTTCCGAATGAATGACAAATTGTCTGTCAGTCTGACAGGCTCAGTATTTCAGTTCATTATATTATAAGTTAAATAAAATCAATTTAATATTCAACTAAAATATGATTGCATGGAATTTGCAACAGATTCTAAGAAAATGCATAGTTTTGAATTAATCAGGAGGACAAAATGACCCAGGAAACACAGACGGGAAAACAATCTTTTGAATTTCAGGCGGAAGTTCGACAGCTTTTGGATATTTTATCCCATTCACTCTATACACACCGGGATGTGTTTATCCGGGAATTGATATCCAATGCAACGGACGCCCTTGATAAAGCGCGGTTTAAAAGTGTCAAGAATGAAGAAATGGCAGACAGTGAGCTGTCATTTGAGATCAATATTGAACTGGATAAAGACAAAAATCAGCTGAAACTATCCGATACAGGAATCGGCATGACTCATGACGAACTGGTGGAAAACCTCGGCACCATTGCCCGATCCGGCACCACTGAATTTATCAAACAGGCCGCTCAGAACAAAGAAGATATCAGCCTGATTGGTCGATTTGGTGTCGGTTTCTACTCGGTGTTCATGGCTGCTGAGACCGTCAAGGTGCATACCAAATCAGCCGAGCCCGGGACTCCGTCGTGGACATGGATCAGTGATGGGACTGGAAAATTTGAGATCGAAGAGGGTCCCCACGATATGAAGCGTGGAACGACTGTTGTGCTGCAACTGCGGGAAGATGCCAAAGATTTTGCTGAAGAATCCAGTGTCAAAAGTATAATCGAAAAATATTCTAATTTCATTCCATTCTCTATCAAAGTAAATGGTGAACAGGTCAATACAGTGAGCGCCATATGGAGAGAACCCAAGTCGAATATCAAAACCGAGCAGTACAATGAGTTTTATAAATTTATCTCACACAAACAGGAAGATGCCTTGACCTGGATGCATTTTTCGGCTGATGTTCCGCTTCAGTTTCATACCCTGTTCTTTGTTCCCAAGACCAATCTCGAGTTTATGGGGTTTGAAGCCGAAGACGAAGGTATTCAGCTGTTTGTGCGCCGGGTACTGGTGGATCCGCATAATTCGGATATTTTACCCAATTATCTGCGTTTTCTGCGCGGTGTGATCGAAAGCGATGATCTGCCGTTGAATATCTCGAGGGAAACCCTTCAGGAAAATGCACATATGATCAAGATCAAAAACACAGTGGTCAGCAAATTCCTGGCACATCTACAGAATCTTGCCGACAAAGAGCCGGAGACGTACACCACATTCTGGAGACAGCACGGACGTATTTTCAAAGAAGGCTATAACGATTACGCCAACAAAGACAAAGTGGCATCGCTATTTCGATTCAATTCCTCGGCTTGCGAAACCCCGGAAGATCTGGTTTCATTGGATACCTATATTGAGCGCATGCCTGAAAATCAGGAAGAGATTTATTATCTCTCCGGGCCGGATTACAAAACTTTGAACAGCAATCCGAATCTGGAAATATTCAAAGCCAAGGATGTAGAGGTGTTGTACTGCTACGATCCTATCGACGAGTTCGCATTACCCGGTCTTTTTGAATATAAAGGAAAGCAGATCGTATCCGCAGACACAGTGGATATGACCAAACTGGAAAAGCTGCCGGACCTTGAAACAAAGCCGGAACCCGAGGGACTGAAAGCGTCACAATCCGATCTTGATAAATTGGCGCGCCGGATTAAAGATATTCTCGGTGACCGGGTTGAGGATGTCAAAATCTCCGAACGCCTGGTCGACAGCCCCGCAGTACTGCGCAGCGACGCTATGTCATCCCAAATGGAAAAAATGATGAAAATCTATACACAGGATAATTCCACAAAACCCAAAACGATGGAAATCAACAAAAAGCATCCGCTGATACATAATCTTTTAGCAATTTATCAAAAAAATGCCAAAGATCCGGTTCTGAATGTTGCGGTTGAGAACCTGTTCAACAGTGTCTCGCTGCTGGACGGAAGCATCAATGATCCTCAGAGTATGGCTGACAGCATTCAGAATATGATTTCGCAGAGTCTGGATTTATACAATCAGCAACCCGGATCAGAAGAGAAATAAAACTATTTTCAGTCAAAAGCCGGCTTTTAATTGAGAGCCGGCTTTTTTAACCGGGGTTATTCGTTTAAGGGGTGTTGTGCTTGCTTTATGTTAATCTCTTGTGATTATTTCAAATAATCAAAACTTTTTTATTGTTTAATACATAAATGGACAGACCTGAGCATACGGTCTATTTTTCATACAGCAAACGATGCGTTTATTTGGCAATGCAGGATCACTCAAAGACACGAATGAATAATCCGCTGGAACGCAAACTTTCCCTGTTTCCGCTCATCAATATCGTTGTGGCGAATATGATTGGAGCGGGAATATTTACCACATCCGGACTGCTTATGCAGAACCTGCGTGATCCGCGGATTATGCTGGTTCTCTGGGTGGTCGGAGGCGCGGTGGCATTATGCGGTGCGCTGAGCTACAGCGAGCTCGGCGCCGCATTCCCGCAGGCCGGCGGCGAGTATTCATTCCTTACACAACTGTATCATCCCAGTCTGGGATTTTTGAGCGGCTGGACATCACTGATCGCGGGATTTTCCGCGCCCATCGCAGCATCCGCTATAGGCGTTGGAAAGTATTTGTTCCGGGCTTTTGATGTTTCCGCCTTGTCAATGGGGGGCGTTGAGATATCTGTTCAAACCGGACAGAAAGCTTTGTCCGTTGCCGTTATTGCTCTATTTACGGCGCTGCATACTCGAGGGATTAAACCCGGAACATATGTGCAAAATCTGCTTACTATACTGAAAATAGCAATTATTGCAGGATTGATTGTCAGTGGTTTTACACTCGGGAACGGCAGTTACCAGCATTTTTACCGGGACCGTGAATTTGTTTTTGATGTGAATGCATTCAAAAATATCGGCCTCTCTCTGATGTGGATTATGTTTGCCTATAGCGGCTGGAATGCCGCCACTTATGTGGGTTCGGAAATCAAGCGCCCTCAAAAAAACCTGCCGCTCTCATTGCTGTTGGGTACAGGTATTGTTATCCTGCTTTATTTTGCCCTCAACCTGTTTTTTGTTTATGCTGTGCCGCCGCTGGATATGCAGGGTGTATGTGTCCATTGGCGGACTTGCTGTCGAACGTGCTTTTGGCAGCAGCTGGGATGCCGCATTGTCCGTTCTGATTGCATTTGCATTGTTTTCTTCACTCAGCGCTTTTATTATTCTGGGACCGCGAGTATATTATGCCATGGCCAGAGACGGTGTGTTTTTCAAGAGTCTCGCAAAAGTACATGCCCGGCATAAAGTACCGGTTCGGGCGATTATACTGCAGGGATTGATCGCCTCTGCACTTGTACTTTCGGGTACATTTGATCAGATTCTCACTTTTATGGGGTTTGCCCTGGGTGTGTTTCCCCTGTTTGCAGTGTTTGGATTGTTTAAACTGCGACGGCGCTGTAAACCCCAGCTCAGAATTTCCGGCTTTCCGGTGGTGCCTGCGATTTATCTGACAGTTAGTCTGGTGATTCTGATTTTTGCATTTCTGCAGCGGCCGCTCGAGTCAGGGTTAGCTCTTGTAACTGTCCTTGCAGGAATTCCCGTTTTTCTCATATTTCGACAAAAGAACCCGAGACAGCAAAAGTGACCAATCTCATCTATATATTATCTTTCTGAAAATCACAGAATGCATCGGCTGGATATGAACTCATCCGGCCATATTCGCTCTGCATATCGCGTCTGAATGTGCTTTGGGGATCATAAAAAATTGTATCTCTTAAAATTAAATTACGGGTACTTTACAGGATCAGCATGGCAGGCATTCCAATGATAAATCTGTATTTACTGCTTTTTTTGCATAACAGTCAAAGCCGTGACTGCCTTTATCACTGTTTGGTCTTGATCGAAGAATGATTGGAAATGTTTGGTTTATTTGGCTGCTCAGAACTTTGAATTTGATGATTGAACGGAAACCGATGAAAATTTATTTTCCATTGTAATCTTTTATCGTTTGAGAGAAGGGGGCTACATTCACAACACAGCGCCTGATGGGACAGACGCTGTATTGGTTTTTGTGTTTAATATTTCACCGAACAACCGTACGGTTTGGTGCTGTTTACACTGACATCTTTACCGGACAAAAGTTCATCCAGAGCTTGTGAAGCATAATTTTTGGCTTTGGATACATCCGCAGGATCTGTGGACCGGATACTGTCAATAGCACCATTATAAACCACTTTACCTTCTTTATTGATGATGAACATGTGTGGAGTTGTTTTCGCGCCGTATTGATTACCGACGCTACCGTCATGGTCAAGTAGAATTGCTGTGGGATCGGCATTATCCAGGATTTCCAGTTCCTGTGCTTTTTCAGCAGTCAGAAAACCCGGCTTTCCGGGAGCAGAAGAAGTAACCGTGAGCCAAACAACACCTTTCTCAGTGTATTTTTCCTGCAGATTCTGCATGTTATCACTTTTATAGTGTTTTTGCACAAACGGGCAGCCGTAATTAAACCATTCCAGCACGACAAGTTTTCCGTCATATTGTGATAAAGAATGTGTCTCTCCTTTAACATCAATCAGATCAAAATCCGGAGCTTGTTCACCTGTCTGTACACCGGCGACAAGTAATGCCGGAAACAGAAGCAGCGCAATATACAATAAATGAATTGATTTGGTTATTGACATATTTTTCCTCCATACTATTTTTAATTGATTACTGTTTTAAATTTAATCGCTTTCTTTTTGGTGTTTTCAGTTTCATAGATGACGACACCTTTTAACTGTTCAGGTAATTCAGTTAGATAAGGAGATTTTTGAAAGGTTTTGCTGTATTGATCGCCCTGTTTTTCTAAACGGTTATTTTCTGTATAAGAGACGACACTTTCCTGTTCAATGAAAACTTTTATATCAGTCAATTTCTCAGGCGGAGTTAATTTGACGACAATTTTATTTTGTTCAGCCAGAGCTGTCACGATCCATTTATCATCAGGCCGTGGCAATGACTTGAGGGCGGAGCGGATGAGCAATGCATGCTGTTTATGGTCTTTCGGGTGAACCGATTTGACCGGCAGCCGCAGAGACAATTCTGCTTGACCGGGGATACAGGCATCGGAGCACGCCAGCCAGTTCACTTTGGTTTGCAGGGTGACCGCAGACGCAGGAAGAGACTCGGGCGGAATCAACCGGGTGAGCAGCACCACCTGATCATTGTATCCGAATGTGACTTCTAATTCTGACTCGAATCGCGAGGGATACGGCCATTGTATCGGGCCTGCCTTGAACCCGGCCGGGAGCGTCCATTCAATTTGGCTTGGTAACCCGGAATCACCGGGATTTTTCCAGTACGTATGATAGTGATCACTCATGGACAAATATATTCCAACCAGGAAAGGTCGGCCGGGTTGAATGGATGTCTCCTCTGCAATCAATTCCGCCTTTACCGGAAGGTTTTCCCGGGCAGAGATACCTGAAACAGCAAAGCTGCACACTATGATGATTTTGATTGCTTGTTTCAAGGTTGCTCCCGTTGTGATAATGATCATTTCTCTTTAACAATTCAACTGGAGAATACCGTTGAAAATTCCTGTTGATTTCTCATCAAAGTAAAGAACGTGCTCGCATGATTAACTGTTAATGGCTGTTCTGAATAAGGGTTCCGGGTGACCCATCATTGCAGAGCAATGTCCGCATAGCTCTGCAATGACTTGAATAGGATTTGATACCTCACTGGGAATGAACCACATCAGCCATTGCCTGCAGATTTTCGATCGGAGTGTCGGGTGATATACCACCTCCGGCTGAGAGGATGATCGGACCATGATCATGTGCTGTTTTCAGCAATTCCCGGGTTGCTTGTTTAACCTGGTCTGCTGTAGCGCGCACCAATGTGTCAACAGGAGGGAGGTTGCCAAACAACACCATATCGTCACCGACCAACTCACGCGCTCTTTCTATGCTGATCTCATGACTGAAATTAAACACATCAATGCCGCATTCAGCCAAGCCTGGAAAAATTTTGTCATTTGGAGTATCATTGTGAAATAAATGAATCATATCCGGGAAACTGTCAAATATACGTTTCAGAAAGGGAAAGGCGAGCTGATCAGCCATCTTGGGGCGCATCATACCGGCAATATCGTCAAGCACCAGAATTCCAAACGGATCGTCCATACGGTCCAGCTGCGCCTTTAGCCATTTAATGCATAAATCAGTGGTCTTTTCAAACAATGCCAGGCAGTTTTCCTTGTCCAGACGGGTAGCCGTTAATAGTTCTGTAACACCAATCAGATGTGCGGCGACTGCAAGAGGACCTCGAGCGGCTGCCATTTTTGGGGGAATACCATCCTGGTTGAGAATTTCCCGGGTTCGTTCATATTGGCGCAGTATCACCGGCATCATACCGTGATGTTCAGGGTCCGGCGTATCTTGTTCAATAATTGCCGCTAATCCACCCGGGAAATGATGCAGCGACGGGGGAGACCCGGGTTTCCATTCAATTTTAACACCCCACCCACTGGGTTCTGCAGACATGCCATACTCGACCCAGCTGCCGGGAACAAATGCAACACCGGGAAGATCTTTTAAAACCTGACGGTAAGAGTTTAGCCAGACTGTCTGATCAAAATAAAAATCCAGTGTATTCACATCCATGTACCCGGGCATCCAGGGAGAATCAATAATAATGCCCATCATAACATCATTGCTTTTTTCTTTGACAATGTTGTAAAAACGATTTAACGTTTCGCTGTATCGGTTCATAAAACCACCTCCTTTTAACTGAACCGGTTCACTTGCTCGTTAAAATAAAATACACATTATTCATCAATGTTTCAAGTGCTAATTGCGATTAATGGATGAATTTTCAAAATACACAGCAGTCAAATTCCGGTTCAAGGGATAAATTGTATCGTAGAACCAATGTCTAATCGACCTGGCCGGATGATTGTCTTTCAAAAGTATAAAAGTACATATAAAATGCAAGAAATGAGTTGCATGGTAACATGCAATTCAGTAATTTTCAGAAAATAATAATGCTTTTTTAATTCCAATAACTTGGGTGCATGATGCGTATTATTCGTGGATGGAGTTGGCTTTTTTGTCTTGATCAGCGCCATAACTGTGAATGCCCAGATCGAATGCGATCTGGAGACCGGGGCGGTGTTCAGCGGTTACAATGATGTGCGTATTCCCGGCGATAACGGAACAAAGTTCTCTTTATCCGAAGAATTGAACGCTGATCCGGCTGCATTTTTCCGGATTGGTCTGACTTTGGATTTTAATCCCCGTCATCATCTAAAGGCGTTGTATGCGCCCCTGTCTATCAATTCAACCGGAACCCTGGACCGGGATTTGATCTTTACAGATGAAATGTTTTCAGCCCGGACTCCGATTGAAACTCAGTATAGATTCAATTCATACAGGTTGACATACCGTTATGATTTTTTAAGAAAAGAAAAACTGCAATTGGGAGCAGGATTTACAGCAAAAATACGGGATGCTGAAATCAGTGTCAAAGGAGGGGGGAAAGAAGCGTCAAAGACCAATGTAGGTTTTGTACCCATCATACATTTTAGAGTATTCTATAAAATGACAGATCGGTTTGGATTTCTACTTGAGGGCGATGCACTCGCTGCTCCTCAAGGCCGAGCAGAAGATGTTCTGGCTGCATTAACTTTCAGAGCAACCAATGCCTTCGATTTAAAGCTGGGTTATCGCATTCTGGAAGGCGGTGCGGATAATGATGAGGTTTATAATTTTGCACTGATACACTATGCTTCACTGGGCACATCGATCCGCTTCTAATTCCAATACAGGTGGTTTCAAAGTTGAGCAGCATATTAAATACTTTAAGTAAATAGTTTTACTTGCTGCTATATAATAAGATAAAGATATTTTATAAAGTACCTAGTGATCGGCGTTTAATTTGAGTCCCGGCTTGTGGAAACCGATTATTGTGCATGGGATAAACTTTTTTTATGCACTTTTTTTGCTCTGAAACAACTGTTAAGCAATCTAAAATCTGGCCCTCAGGTTTATTGCACCCTGGAATTTTGAAAGCAGATACATCACTGGATTTGTAAGAATTTATATATTTGCTCATTTTAAAGAGTACTCTTTGTATTACAATGTTTGATGGCTTTAAATTATTAATACTGTTCAATTTGAAAAATATGTTAAATATTTTGAATTCAATATTCAGGAGTCATACGTATGCCGAATAGACGGACATTTTTTAAACACGGACTCGGTTCAATGGCAACCTTGTCAGTATTTCCGTTTACCCGATACGCTGTTCAACG
This sequence comes from candidate division KSB1 bacterium, assembly GCA_034521575.1. Lineage (NCBI taxonomy): Bacteria > Pseudomonadati > Candidatus Zhuqueibacterota bacterium. Next base: position 783,523 of record JAXHMJ010000002.1, on the reverse strand, counting down.
GCATCCCAATATTCTGTTTATCGCAGTCGATGATTTGAAACCGCTGCTGGGCTGTTATGGTGATGAGTCAACTTTATCGCCGCATATTGATCAATGAGCAGAGCAGGGAACGTTTTTTTTTAATAATCACTGTCAGCAGGCTGTTTGCGGGCCTTCTCGTGCGTCTTTATTGACCGGTCTGTATCCGGATGAAAACAACCCATGGGGATTCACAATGATTCGCGAGGCGCTGCCGGATGTGGTTACTTTACCGCAGTATTTTAAACAGAACGGATATACTACAATCAATATCTCGAAAATATTTGATTACCGAACTGTAGATAAATACTGGGATCAGCCCTCCTGGACACGAGCTTTTCCTTTATCAGAAGAGGCTATGAAACCGTATTATGCTGATTCAACCGGTCCGGTTTGCGGTTATTTTTATCAATCGCCGCTGGTCAAGGATGTATTTGCACAGGTTGAAAATGATACAGGACTTTCAGGTCATGCATTGATACGCAAAGCGCACAAACGCATCAAACCGGCCACTGAATGTCTGGATGTACCGGATAATGCGTACAAGGACGGTGTTTTCGCAGACAAGGCTTTGGCGGACCTGGAAAAACTGTCACAATCCGACAGCCCATTTTTTCTTGCAGTCGGATTTGAGCGTCCGCATTTGCCGTTCACAGCACCTGAAAAATATTAGGATTTATATGATCCAAAGGACATTCAGCTGGCGGAATATCAGCGGATGGCGGAAAATGACCATGCGTATTTTTATACAAAATCACCGGAGCTGCAGTCCTATACTGCTGAAAACGGTGATCGTATTTATGATAAACTCGAAAATAGAAAAAAACTTTCCGGGACCGAGCAAAGTCGCTTGATTCATGGATACAAAGCCGCTGTGAGTTATATAGACGCTCAAATCGGCAAAATCATGAAAAAACTGGATGAACTGGACTTGAACCAAGAGACCATCGTTGTGTTGTGGGGGGATCATGGCTGGCATCTGGGCGATCACGCTCTGTGGGGCAAAGCCACTAATTTTGAACAGGCCACACGCTCTCCGTTGATTATTCGTGTACCTGGACAAACTCCAAACCGCACATCAAAATCAACCGGATTCATTGATTTGTTTTCAACCCTTTGCGAACTGGCCGGACTTGATATCCCGTCCCAGGTCTCCGGCCGCAGTCTGGTCAGGTTGATCAAAGGTAAAGAGGATCCAGATCATACTTTTTCAATCAGTCAATACACCCGTGATAATAAGATGGGATATGCAGTACGCGATGAACGTTATCGGTATGTTGAATGGATCGAGGCGGGCCTGCATGCTGATTCGGACTCTGAATTAAATCATATTGTCGGTAAGCAGCTATTCGATTATGAGCAGGATCCTCTGGAAACTGTAAATGTGGCGGAACAGTCAAAGTATGCTGAGGTTCAGGCAAAACTGGGGGCCTATCTCAAAAAACATTTGAAAACTATCAGTTATAAGAAAGAATGATGTAAAGAGGCAGACTGTTTTGCCGGGCATAGGTTGTTGCATATACAGTGTTCACCTGTCAGCAGAGTTATCATAAATAATATTTCACGGTGCAACCGGCTAAAAAACAAGCCCGGTTACGCCTGTGGTCTCCAGGATCATCCAGGTGACAAACAGAACATAGAGCACGAGCAGCAGCACTGCTTCTCCGCGATAAAGAGTGAGTCGCGTTCGAAGTGTGGTGAACAATACAATGGTTGCAAGTGTGAGAAATCCCATCAGGGGGGCAGCAATGGAAAAGTTGACGGCTGAACTGCCGACTATAAGAATACCTGCAGGTACGGCAATCAGCAGGTCAAAGATATTACTGCCGAGTACATTGGCCAAACTAACCACGCCTTGGCCCTTGCGGGCTGTTTTTACGCTGATAAACATATCGGGCAGACTGGTACCTGCCGCTACTACGGTCAATCCCCAAAGCGAACTGGGTGTATTGAGCAATTCTCCCAAACCCAATGCGGATCGGAGAAGCCCTTCCACGCCTGCAATAATCAACAATAGCCCTGCAATCAGGCGTAGCCATTCCCTCAAAGGACTGACTCTGCTATTTTGCTGTACAGAGTTTTCTGCCGCCCATTTTTCCCGTGTGTCCTGCTGCTGAACAAACAGGTACAATCCGTACAGCAAAACGGGCGCCAGCGCAATCGGGCGGGTCATCGAGCCGACAAGATCTGCCCCGCTTACCGGATGATAAATCACGGCAAATGAAAAGGCCAGCAAAAGAGTTGCTACAGAGATAATATAAAACTGGACATCTTTGTAGACAAGATTGATATCTGCCTGCAGCCGCCTGCCAACCAGTCCCGACACTCCGGGAATGACCAGAATATTAAAAATAGCCGATCCGACAATAGATGCAACGCCCAGATCAAAATCACCATGCAAAAGGGTAGAGATGACAGTTGCAGAGAGTTCGGGAAAACTGGACCCGACGGCAGCGATTACAGCACCCTGTACAATAGCAGGGAGACGATAATGCCTGGCCAGTCGATCCGAGGCCAATTCCAGTAAACCGCTGCCTTTCCAGGTTACAGCTGTGCCGATTCCTGCCAGTCCGATGTAGAAAATAAATAGCAACATTAAATCTCATTATTATTAATCAATTAAGAAAATGCACGGCGTCGGTTTAGTTGAAAATAATATCATTTATATCTATAACGGATATAAATTCTAAAATCATTCAAGGATGATGATGGGTAGCGTCAAATTGAGCAGCGTGTCATCACGATGCACTTAGAAAAAAGCTTTGATTAATCATCCTTTTAACGCTTATTATAAACATGATCAGTATCAGAACTAAAAGAGGTTTTAATAGTTATCTGTCAACTAATTTTGGAATTTCCCCTTTATCCTGTCTTGAAAAATTTGTATCTTGAACAATTCTGCCAAAAGTCCCGGGTTTAATTGCATCGTGTTTCCGAACTGAATCAATCTACGCGCAATGGAGGTTTATCGTGCGATACTTGCTTTATCTCTTAATCATTTTCATAACAGGAATCATTCTGCCTGCTTTTGCTCAAAATGAAAATAACATCCGCAACGAGGCAATCACTGTTTTTCTGGATGTGCCGGGAGAGTTCGAGTCTTATATTAAAACCGAAATCCAGTTTGTCAATTATGTGCGCGACCGCAAACAAGCGCAGGTGTATGTGATGATGTCGGAGCAGCAGACCGGAGGAGGCGGCGAGGAATATACGCTGCATTTGATCGGGCAGCAGAGATTTAAATCCATAAATGATACCCTGAAATACGTGTGCACCCGGTTTGCCAGCGAAGACGACATCCGGCGCGGTATCGTCCGGGTGCTGAAAATCGGTTTGATGCGCTACATTCATGACACACCGCTTTCTGATTATATTCATATCAGCTACAACCAGCCGCAGGAAAGCAGAATCCGTGACAAATGGAATTTTTGGGTGTTTAATATCGATGTTGACTGGGACTTGCAGGGTGAGGAAACCCAGAAAGAGTATGAACTGGAGGCGTCGTTTTCTGTGGACCGGGTAACACCGGAATCCAAGATCGCGCTTTCAATCGAGAATGAGTACAATGAAGAACATTTTGAACTGGATGACCGAACCCTGACCAGTATCCGCCGGTCGCGAGAAATTGAAGGCATGTACGTCAAGAGTCTCACAGATCACTGGTCTGTGGGCGGCTATACCGATATTGAATCATCGACTTATTCAAATCTGGATCTGTCCTGCCGTGTGGGACCGGCGGTCGAGTATAATATTTTTCCCTATTCCGAATACACGCGGCGGGAACTGCGTCTGTTTTATCGGCCCATGTACCGGTATTCGGATTATATCAAACCCACTATTTATCAGAAACAATACGAACATCTGATGCATCAGAGTCTTTCGGCCACGTTTGAACTCAAAGAACCCTGGGGATCGCTGAGCTCAACCCTGGAAGGCTCGCATTATCTGCACGATTGGTCCCGCAACCGAGTCGAGTTTTACTGCAATCTCAATCTGCAGCTGATCGAAGGGCTGTCCCTGAACCTGTTCGGAGATGTGTCCATGATCCGTGATCAGCTGTCACTGCCGGCAGGCGGTGCGACACAGGAGGAAATTTTGCTGCGCCAGAAGGAAGTAGCAACCAACTATGATTATTATGTGTCCATAGGGTTCCGTTATACATTCGGATCTATTTACAGCAATGTGGTCAATCCGAGATTCGGGGATTGATAGCGTGTTTGCGGGAATGTGCTTGCTTTTCCGGTTTGGATGATAAGTTGAGATGTCCATGGAATGCGGATTTCCACGGATTGACGCAGATTGTGCTTTGCAATCCGTGAAAATCCGCGTATACCGCGTCAACCGTGTTCCATCATCCGATGATGATTTGTTTCTGCTTTCTCTGCCGCGGTCTTTGTCGACAAAACAGGAGTTGCCGGTGAACGGGTCGCGTTCGGTATAATACATAAGGGTGGACAGGGTGGAAGGCGTCGGAGTGAAAATCTGAATCTGCCTCGGCTTGACTTTAAGGGTGCGCGCGGCAAACTGTTTTAGCTTGTGCATATCCTGTTCACGGCAGCCGGGATGCGCGGCAATGAGATAATAGGTCAGATACTGGTCCTTGCCTGCTTTGCGGGTCAGGTCGTAAAACATATTTACAAACCGGACCAGATCGTCAACCGGGGGTTTGCCCATTTTCGCCAGCACGTTCGGTTCTGAATGTTCCGGCGCAATTTTTAGCTGTCCGGACACATGAGCCCGGACAATTTCGTTCAGATAATCGCGCCCATGCTGTTTATCAGCCAGCACCATATCATAGCGAATTCCGGAGCTCACGTATACGCTTTTGATATCGGGAATGTTTTTCATGCGCCGCAGCAGATCAATCTGCGGCTGATGGTCTATCTGCAGTGTATTACACACAGCGGGATAAAGACAGCGCTTGTCGCGGCAGGCGCCGGATTTTAGTTTTTTCGCGCACTCGAATCCGTACATATTTGCAGTGGGTCCGCCCAGATCGGTGATACGGCCTTTGAAATTCGGGTGCTGTGTCAGAGTACGCGCTTCATTCGTCACGGAGTCCATACTGCGCCAGCGCACGGTTCTTCCCTGATGTACAGCGATGGAACAGAAATGGCATTCACCATAACATCCGCGGTGCGTAGGGATGGAAAATTGTATCGTATCAAGAGCCTTGACAGGGCCCTGCTGCCGGTGATGCGGATGCAGATCGCGCTCAAAGGGCAGCGCGTGAAGACGATCGAGTTCCGTCTGCCTCAGGTAAGGGGCCGGAGGATTCTGAACCAGATAGCGGGTGTCCTGCAGCTGGGCCAGGGGACGGGCATGTTTCGGATCCTGTTCCTGATAAAATGTCATAAACATGTCGGTAAATGCCGCTTTGTCGCGTTTGACTTGATCCCAGGCCGGCAGCACCAGCGCAGTATCAGGGATAGTGGAGGAGATATGGCAAAGTCCTGGCAGATCTGCCGGAGATTCGCCGTTCTGCAGCCGTTCTGTGAGCTGCACGACCGTGCGGTCGGACATGCCGTACAGCAGATAATCGGCTTTGGCGTCGAACAGAATGGAGCGCCGAAGTTTATTCGACCAATAGTCGTAATGGACTATCCGCCGCAGACTCGCCTCAATGCCGCCAAGTACCAGGGGAACGGTATTTTTGAAATAACGCCGAATGAGATTGCTGTAGACAATCACAGCCCGGTCCGGCCGACGGTTGTTCACATTGCCTGCCGTATAATCATCGGATTTGCGTTTGCGCCCGTTGGCCGTGTAATTGGCGACCATCGAATCAATGCAGCCCGAGGTAATGCCCCAAAACAGTCGCGGCTCGCCAAAGCGGGTAATATCTTTGTCCGATTCGATGTCCGGCTGCGGGATAATTGCGACTTTATAGCCGGCGTCCATCAATATATGTCCGATCATAGAAATGCCGACAAACGGGGAATCAATATAACTGTCACCGGTAATCAGGATGATATCCGGATCGGTCCAGCCGAGGCGCTCAAGTTCTTTTCGGGTTGCAGGTATAAACATGATGTTATTAAATGGTTCATATCATAAAAAAGTTTTCTGATTTAACACCGATCCACGCATAGAAATTTCTTTTTTTGTTGAATTTGGGTGTTCAGGTCCAGATGGTTATAGAACGCGGATGACACTGATAAAAAAAAAGTGCACGCGTGAAAGGGTTCCTAAAACTGTGCATAGAGCGGTCATGGTTTTGAAAACGCTCTCAAGGATTCCGGGACTGGAGAGCAGTTTTGAAAAATTTACCCTGTGTGGTTGGCGTAAATGCCTTGTCCCGGATCAGCATGGGCGACCAATCGGCATCAAACACCCAGACTACCCAGGAGACACCTTTTTTTTCAGTGTAAGCGGTGATGGCCTTGCCGTAGGATACGTCACTGATTACCGGTACATGCGCACCGCGTTCATCTTTGAGACAAAAGCCGATTTCTGTCAGAATCACCGGATACGTATCCGCTGCAAATCCCCAGTCCGCTTGCCATTTTTCTTCCCAGGGTTTCTCACGTTTTTGCGGATACGGGTGACTGACATAGGCAATGTTCACAGCATCAATAGGATTCTCTTTGATTGGCGTCAGACCATAGGCCCAGTTGAATCCGGCACAGAGCACAATGGTTTCGCTGTCTATTTTGCGAATGGCGCCGATTATGCGTTCCTGCAATTGTTTCCATTCCGGCCAAGTCATATCGCCGAATTGATCACCGCTGACCGTCGGTTCGTTATAAATTTCATACATGGCCACCACCGGTTCATCCTTGTAACGCTGTGCAATGGTTTGCCAAAACTCGATGGTTTCTTTAACCGTGGTGTCATACATCCGATGCTGGAATTTTTCCTCTTTTAAATTGCCGATCGAGTGCCAGTCAATGATCACATACAGATCATAGGCTCGGGCCAGTTCAATTCCTTTATCCAGCAGCTGCAGATAATTCCCAGGTTTGCGGTTTCGCCAGGCACGGGGATGTACCGGGAAACGGACGATATTAGCGCCCCAGTCTGCAATTTCACTGAAATAATCAAAAGAATTTTGCACATTGATAAATTGACATTAGATTATTTAAAACGCTTGGATATTCAGCGATAATTTAATATGTTAATCTTGAATATAAAATCGGTATTCAACATGACAACAAAAAAATAAGAAAACAAATGGTACGATCCAAACGCGATAAAACGCATTTTGTTTGTCAGGAATGCGGGTCGGAAACGCCTCGCTGGCAGGGCAAATGTCCGGCTTGCGGCACCTGGAACAGTCTGGTGGAAGAAAAAGTACAGGCCACCCAGTCCCGCGACCGGTTGATGAGTATCAAAGAGGGTAGTGAACCGAAACCGCTGGCTGAAATTGACCATCAGCATCTGCCGCGGCGTGCCACTCACAGTCAGGAATTCAATCGGGTGCTGGGAGGCGGTATCGTCCCCGGTTCTGTGATTCTGGTGGGCGGTGATCCGGGAATCGGCAAGTCTACGCTTCTGCTGCAGGAATCCGGTGCACTGAGTTCGGGTAAAGAAAAAGTTCTATATATCACCGGTGAGGAATCCGCGGAACAGATCAAAATGCGCGCTGATCGACTGAAACTCAAAGCCGATGCCCTGCTGATTATGGCTGAAACCGAGATTGAATCCATCCTCAAGGCCATGCAGAACGCGCAGCCGTCCGTGGTCGTTATCGATTCCATTCAGACCATGTATACGGTTTCACTGGACAGCGCACCCGGCAGCGTCAGTCAGGTGCGTGAATGCACACTGCGCCTCATTGAGCAGGCAAAACAGAATAAAATCGCAGTGTTTCTGGTCGGACATGTCACCAAAGAAGGTTATTTGGCTGGTCCCAAGGTGCTTGAACATATGGTGGATACTTTGCTTATGTTTGAAGGCGACCGTGATCAGTTTTATCGTATTCTGCGCACCACCAAAAATCGTTTTGGTTCCACCCGAGAGATCGGAGTGTTTGAAATGCAGGAAAAAGGGCTGATCGATGTACCGAATCCGTCGGCTGTTTTTTTATCAGAGCGCCAGAGTCAGGCCAGCGGCTCGTCTGTGATCTGCTGTATGGAAGGCACGCGTCCTATATTGGTTGAAGTTCAGGCGCTGGCCGCGCCGACGCGCTTTGGCTATCCGCAGCGCACCACCACAGGCATGGATTTCAAGCGCCTGGTCATGCTGCTGGGTGTTCTGGAAAAGCGGTTGGGGTACCGAGTGGGGAGCATGGATGTGTTTCTGAATGTCGTCGGCGGCATCCGTATTGACGAGACCGCAGCGGATTTGGGAGTGATTGCCGCGGTTGCCTCCAGTATCCGCAATCGTGCTATTTCCGACTCGTCCATTTTACTGGGCGAAGTGGGACTGGGCGGGGAACTGAGGTCTATCGCGCACATTCAATCTCGGCTCAACGAAGCGGAAAAAATGGGATTTCGGCGCGCGATCATACCCAAAGGTAATACCAAGGGATTGGAATCATTTGAAAAAATAAAGGTTGTGCCGGTAGAAAATGCTTATGACGCCTTGAAACAGGCCGGAGATTGATCTCGTAATGCAAGAACATGTTGAATTTTAAGGGATTCTTTGTTACATTAATAAATATTTAATTCGGACTTGTGAATTTTAAGATCAAACACATTGATGCAAAAACCGGCGCCCGCGCGGGATTGATACAGACCGATCACGGCAGTATAGAAACACCCATTTTTATGCCGGTCGGCACGCAGGCCTCGGTCAAAGCTTTGTCGCCGCAGGATTTGAATGAAACCGGAGCCCGGATTATTCTGGGAAACACGTATCATTTGTATTTGCGGCCGGGACAAAAGACCATCCATCAGTGCGGCGGTATCCAGCGGTTCAGCAGCTGGAACAAGCCGGTCCTGACCGACAGCGGCGGCTATCAGGTGTTCAGTTTGAGTAAATTCAACAAAATCTCAGAGGATGGCTTTGTGTTCCGCTCACATCTGGATGGTTCCGAACATAAATTTACTCCGGAAAAGGTGATTGACATCCAGCGCGATCTCGGCTCGGATATCATGATGGTTCTGGACGAGTGCGTGGCCTATCCGGCTGAATATCAGTATGCTGAAAAATCAATAGAGTTGACGCGTCAATGGGCCAAACGCAGTCTCGATGCCTGATAATACAAGTCGGTCGCGTTATGATTTTGCACAGACCCTGTTTGCCATTGTACAGGGCAGTACGTTTCCTGATCTGCGCAAAATAAGCGCTCAACAGCTTGTAGACCTGGATTTTCCCGGATACGCCATAGGTGGATTGTCAGTGGGCGAACCCAAAAATGATATGTATGATATGACCGATTTGGTAACCGGATTGTTGCCCCGGAACAAACCGCGTTATCTGATGGGAGTGGGTAAACCGGAAGATGTACTGGAAGGAATAGAACGCGGTGTGGATATGTTTGACTGTATTATACCGACCCGCAACGGACGCAATGGACAGGCGTTCACATCAGCAGGACCTTTGAATATCAGAAATGAAAAATTCAAAACCGATCAGACTGTTTTGGACCCGGAAATGCAGCTCGCTATACCGGCCGGACATTTTCGCGTGCCTATCTCCGGCATCTTATTATGGCTAAAGAATTACTGGTACTAAAACTGCTAAGTTTGCACAATATAACCTATTATATTAATTTGGTAAAGCAAGCTCGCAAGTCTGTCCTGAAAAATAATTTTGCAGAGTTTAAAAAATCATTTTATCATAAACAAGATCAAAAAATTCAATAAACCTGGAGGTTAACATGTACGCAATATTGAATATTATCGCTGCAGCTGGATCCACACAGTCGGGTGAGGGCGGCAGTGCACTCGGTATGTTTCTGCCGCTGATCATCATTTTTCTGATCATGTGGTTGTTGATATTCCGTCCGCAGGCCAAAAAACAGAAAAAACACCAGCAGATGCTGCAGGCTGTTAAAAAAGGCGATAAAATACTGACTGCAGGCGGTATTTATGGCACTGTAAACGGGTTCAAAGAAAATGAATCGATTATTATTCTCAAAGTGGACGATGGCTGCAAAGTTGATCTTTTAAAAAGCTCAATTGCCCAAAATATCACGGCTGAAGAACGCAACAAAGCCGCTCAAGGCAAAAAATGAAACTGATTTTCATGGGCACCCCTGATTTTGCGGTAGTTAGCTTGAACATACTTCAAAACAGCCGTCACACGGTGGCGGCTGTCGTAACGGCCACAGACAAACCGGCCGGCCGCGGACGCAAACTCAAGGCTTCACCTGTAAAACAGGCAGCCGAACGCCACGCTATACCGGTATTGCAGCCGCAATCTATTAAAGATCCACAGTTTATCAAACAACTCAAACGCTACAATGCGGATTGCTTTGTTGTGGTAGCCTTTCGTATACTACCGATTGAGGTGTTCAGTATTCCCCCGAAAGGGACGTTTAATCTGCATGCCTCGTTGCTGCCCAAATACCGCGGGGCCGCTCCCATTAACTGGGCGCTGATCCGGGGTGAATCGAAAAGCGGGGTGACTACATTTTTCATCGACCAGCAGATTGATACGGGTGAGATGCTGTTTCAAAGACAGGTGTCTCTGCATAATGATATGACGGCCGGTGAACTGGCACGATCTGCTCATGCACAGAGGCGCGGACCTGGTGCTGGAAAACCGTGAATGCTGTCGAATCCGGTGATTTTCAACCGGTAAAGCAGGAGGGAGACGCGACCGCTGCGCCTAAATTGAATAAGGAATTGTGCAGAATCGACTGGTCTCAATCCGCTCAATCGGTACATAACCTTATACGCGGGCTTTCGCCTTATCCGGGCGCTTTTTCCGTGCTCCACGGCAAGCGCCTTCAAATTCTTCGCAGCCGTCCTGTGGAATTCGCATCGTCCAATGCTGCTCCCGGTACAGTGATACGGGTTGAAAAACAGCAGGTGACTGTTCAGACCGGAAATGGACAGATTGCGCTGCTGCGGGTGAAACCCCAGGGCAAGCGGGCCATGTCAGTCGAAGAGTATGTACGCGGTTATTGCATTCAAACGGGTGATGTCTTTGAAAATTAAAGCCGGGACCTCTTATACAGCGCGCGGACTGGCTTTGGAAGCGGTCAAACGGATTGAGCAGGACCAGGCGTATACGAGATCCGGTACTGGATTCGATTATGAAACAAAACCCGCTCTCCGGACAAGACAATGCGTTTCTGAACGAAATCGTACGCGGCACCATCCGCTGGAAAAATCGGCTGGACTGGATTGTAAAGCAGCGTTTCAAGGGAAAATCGGCGGATATGCCGCTGACCGTCCGCTGGATTTTGTGGCTTGGTATCTATCAGGTTTTATTTACGCATACGCCGCCGTTCGCTGCTGTGAACGAATCCGTGAATCTGGTCAAGCAGAAAAAATATATGCGATGGACCGGAGTGGTCAACGGGCTTTTGCGAAATCTCATTCGCCACCCGGACGCTGTGCGTTACCCCAATCCGGATAAGGATCCGGTCGCCTATCTGTCGATTACACAGTCTCATCCCGAATGGTTGGTGAAAAAATGGATAAAAGAGCTTGGTTATCAGGAAACACAGCAGCTTTGTCAGGCCAATAACCAGCCGGCAGGTGTTACGCTGCGCGTTAATCCGCGTATAATATCAGAAAAAGCTTTAATCGAACGTTTGCATCAAAAGGGCATACAGCTGAAATCAACAGGGTTGAGCGGTTATTATCATGTGATCGATAATCAACCCAAAGTATTAAACAAGTTTTTGCACGCCGGAATGCTCAGCATACAGGACATGAGCGCCGGGTTGCCGGTTCGTCTCATTGACGTTGTGCCGGGTGATGTGATTCTGGATGTCTGCGGCGCACCGGGCGGTAAATCAGCCGCCCTGGCAGAACGTTGGGATGAACAATGTCAGATAGTGAGCGGCGATATCAGTCCAGGTCGCAGTAAATTGATTGAAAGCACCCTGAAACGGCTGAATTTACAGCATGTTTATCCTGTGACGGCGGCTGCACAACAATTTCCCGCTTTAAACGTCGATACCGTTTTGCTGGATGCACCATGCTCCGGACTCGGAGTTCTTCAGCGCAAAGCCGATATACGCTGGCAGCGTAAACCCACGGATATTTACGACCTGTCTTTGCTGCAAAAAGACTTGATAAATGCCGCAGCCTCGCATGTCAAGCCGGGAGGCCAGCTCGTTTATTCAACCTGTACGGTCTTACGCGAAGAAAATGAAGATATCGTCCATGCATTTTTAACAAATCATCCAGAGTTTACACTGAAACCAGCTACAAACATCCCGGATGATTGTATCACACAGGCAGGGTTTGTACGTACATGGCCGCACAAACATGCTATAGACGGCAGTTTTGCAGCAAAATTCATTCGCAAGGAATAGTAACGGCATGGAAAAAACAAAACATATTTTACGTGATATCGGTCTGGCCGCGTTGGTCATCCTGATTGCCTATATCGCTATAGTTTACCTGATTCTGCCCCTTTACACCCGGCACTGGCAGTCCATTTCCGTCCCCCATGTAACCGGCATCAGTCAGCGCGCTGCTGAAAAAGTCTTGCAGGATAAGAATCTGGAACCGGTTAAGGATATTGAAAAATTCGATGACAGGGTGCCGCCCGGATTTATTGTCTTTCAGAATCCGGAACCGGATCGGGAAGTGAAGAAGAAGCGACGAATTTATCTTGTCATTTCCAAAGGATATCGTACCATTCAGATGCCGGATTTGATCGGTATACCCATTCGAGACGCCCGTTTTTCATTACAGGAGAATCAGCTCGAGATCGGGCAGATTGAATACACATTTCATCATTTATACCCTGAAAATGTGATTATTGAACAAAGCATCGAACCTGGCTCGGATATTCCGGTCAAGAGCAAAGTCGATCTGGTCTTAAGTTTGGGCAGTGAGCCCGAGACCATAATGGTGCCTTCTCTGACCGGGAATAAACTGGAAGAAGGTCTGCTTAAAATAAAAAAAGCGGGGTTGGTAGCCGGTCATGTCAATATCCGAGAAACCACAGTTTTCCCGGATAAAACCATTATCAATCAATCCATATCATCGGGACAGATTGTCAGCAGAGGCGATACACTCGATATCACAGTAAGCGACAATCCGACAGCAGGAAAGGAACAGGCATGGTAAAAATAGCTCCGTCCATACTCAGCGCTGATTTCTCTCAATTAAAGGAACAGGTGAAAACGGTTGAAGAGGCCGGTGCGGACTGGATTCATTTCGATGTGATGGACGGACATTTTGTCCCGCAAATCACGTTCGGACCTATCGTTGCCCGGGGGGTTCGTAAAATCACCAAACGTTTTCTGGACGCTCATCTGATGGTTCATACACCGGACCGGTTTCTTGAAGAGTTTCAAAAGGCCGGTATCAATCAACTTACCGTGCATGTGGAAGCGGCTTTGCACCTGTGGCAGACCCTGCAGCGGATACATGAACTGGGACTAAAAGCCGGAGTTACAATGAATCCGGCCACACCTGTTGATTGGATCCATAATGTGCTGCATAAGGTAGATAATGTGCTTGTCATGACCGTAGAGCCCGGATATGGAGGTCAGACATTCCTGCCCGAAATGCTGAAAAAGGTGGAAGCGCTGCGCGAACTTAAAATTAAATACGGCTATACTTATGAAATTGAAGTGGATGGAGGAATTGATACCCAAACTGCACCCCTGGTAACCCGCGCAGGCGCTACGGTACTGGTTTCCGGCAGCTCAATTTTCAATGCAAAGGATGTCTCAGCGGCCTTGAAAGATATTAAAAAAGCAGCGTTGAACGGCCTCAACCAAAAAGTTTAAATAAAGCTTGACAAATTAAGCACTTATTAGTATATTTCAAGCCTGATTTGTAGAGGGAGTAAGCGGAAGGATCGTCTCAACTTAATGTTGGAAGCATATCTACAAATCAGTTGAGCGTTCCATAGTCACAATCGGAGGTTTTACCATGCAGAGAGGGAGAGTTAAATGGTTTAATGATTCCAAAGGTTACGGTTTCATTGAACAGGATGAAGGTGAAGATGTGTTTGTCCATTTTTCAGTTATCGAAATGGACGGCTTTAAAACTCTGGCAGATGGTTCCGAAGTTGAATTCGAGTTTGTTCAAGGTGATAAAGGCCTTCAGGCCACCAAAGTGGTTTCTGCCTGACATCTTTTGACTCCCTAATCAAAACCCCGCATTCAATTGTGGGGTTTTTGGTCTCTTAATGGCGATGTTGGTTTATCGGTGCGTAATATGAACACAGTATTTAAAGAAAAAGATATTAAAAAAATTTCAAAGACGCTCGGTGTCGAACCCAAGTTTAAGAGCAACAACTACAGGTTTGAGCTTTACAATGAAGAGCGGGGAAATAAACTTTCGGTTGAAATTTACCCGGATTTACAGATTGGCTCACGCAAAGGCAATCTGGTTAGCGTTTATGCACCCAGCGCTCATTTGCAGTTACACTTTTGCACCGGCTATGTGGTCAGTGATATGCTTGGAGAAGTCACTTTTATAGGAGAAAGCGGTGGAAAGCTTTCAGGTTTAATTGTTGAAAAAGAAGCCGGCTGCAGCCTTTATACCAATGTTGATCGTGAACTTTTATCCGGAGATTTTTCAAAGCTGGGTCCGGAAATTATGCTGTCCGGTGTAGCCTTGTCTCTTGTAGACGATATTTTGCCGGATGATAAAGACTGACCGGCAGATGCTTTTGCGATGGAAAGCAAATTATATGATTATCTGAAACAGTTTCTTGACTATCTGCAGATCGAACGCCAGGTCTCTGCAAATACCCTTGACGCCTATCAACGCGATCTTGTCCGTTATATTGACATTCTCACCCGTCAATCTGTAATTACACCCCAATCTATTCAATTACAGCATGTTAATGATTATTTAAATATCTTGATGGATTTAAATCTCGGCCAATCCACAATTTCAAGAAACCTTTCGGCCGTACGCGCGTTTCATCATTTTTTAATAGCTGAAAATCTGACGGATACCGATCCGACTGAAGATGTGGTGGTTTCCAAGCCCTGGATGAAACTTCCAGAAGTCTTGAATATTCACGAGATAGAGCGGCTGCTTGAACAGCCGGACACCGGGACGGAAACCGGGCTTCGTGACCGGGCTATACTCGAATTCCTTTATGCGACCGGCGTGCGGGTGTCCGAATGTGTGCATCTTAAAATACCACATGTTTTTTGGCAGGATGAGTTTGTTCTGATATACGGAAAAGGTCAAAAAGAGCGGCTTGTGCCCATTTCAAACACTTCTTTGGCGTGGCTGCGTGATTATATAAACGGTCCGCGTATTGTCAAATCCAATTTGGGACTGGCCCATGAAGTTGTTTTTTTGAACCGATTCGGCAAAAAAATATCCCGTCAGAGTATATGGAAACTGATTAAAAAGTATACGCAGCAGGCGAATATTGACAAATTTACCAGCCCGCACACCATTCGTCATTCATTTGCCACACATCTGGTGGAAAACGGAGCCGATTTGAGGGCGGTGCAGGAGATGCTGGGACATGCTGATATCACAACCACTCAGATCTATACGCATCTGGACAGCAAGCGTTTGAAAACTATTCATCATCAGTTTCACCCGCTTGAAACGGGCGCATTATGGAAAAAAAACAGCAAACGTGATGAAAACAAATATTATTCATCTTGAAACAACTGATTCGACCAATGAATATCTGAAACGACATCAGAATTCATTGGCGAGCGGCACCTTGGTCTGTGCCGAACAGCAATCCCGGGGAAAAGGACGCCGTGGGCATGAATGGGCTTCAATGCGCGGTAAAAGTCTGTTGTTCTCTATGCTTATCAAACCGCACATAACTTTTCAGCCGGCGACTAATTTATCTATATGCCCGGCTATTGCACTTATCAGAGCCCTGGCTCAGCTAAATATTAAGGCTGCTGTCAAATGGCCGAATGATATTGTGATGAATAATCGCAAAATCGCGGGCATTCTGGTCGAGAGCAGCTGGCAGTCTGATACCATAAAGACTGTTGTAATCGGAGTGGGGATAAATGTTTCCCAAGACCAAAATGATTTTAGCGGTCTGTCGGAAGCCGGTTCCATATTAACACAAACCGGCAGATATATCGATCGTGATGAATTGTTTGAATCGATTTGTGCCGAGTTTTACCGGTTTTCGAGCTATTTCGAGATGCGGAAACCGTTTCACGAGCTGATACAGGAGTGGTTGTCCTATTGTGATCACATTGACAGTCCGATTCATTTAATGGATGGCTCGGGCAAACGCGGCGGGATTTTCAGGAGCATTAATGAACAGGGGGAGGCGATTGTCGAGACTCCTGATAAGCAGCATCACATCTTTGAGAATTCAAAATATAAAATGAGGAAAACCAATGCTGTTGACGATTGATATCGGCAATACACAGGTTGTAGCCGGACTATGGGAGAACAAGAAACTCGTGCTGCACTGGCGGCTTTCAAGTACCATTGAACGAACCGAGGATGAAACCTGGGTGCTGATGCAGGCGATCTGCCGAACCCGCGGATTCGAACTGGAAAAGACCACTGGTGTGATCATATCCTCTGTGGTGCCGAACCGGACGTTTGATTCTGGAAAAATGGCGGAAAATATTTGTCGTGTCCGTACACCCTGGTGGAATCCGACCTGGATATGGGTATTGAAATAGACTATAATTCTCCCAAAGATGTCGGCAGTGACAGGATATGCAATGCGGTTGCCGGGTATACCCTTTATGACCCGCCTCTGCTCATTGTTGATTTCGGCACCGCCACGTCATTCGATGTGATTTCGCGTCAGGGACATTACCGCGGCGGTGTTATTGCGCCCGGTATCGAGATGTCTTCGCAGCTTTTGCATCAGCGAGCCGCCCGGCTTCCGAGCATCTCCCTGGAATTCCCCGATACGGTTGTCGGCAATACGACCGTTAAAAGTATGCAGTCCGGTCTGATGTGGGGAACGGTAGAGATGATTAACGGCATAACGCGAAGAATTGACAAAGAGCTGGGAGAAACAACAACCAAAATTGCAACAGGCGGACTGGCGCCTGTGGTAGTGAATGAGCTGGATGTAAATTATAAACTGGAATCCCACCTGACATTAAAGGGATTGTACTATATTTATCAAAATCTCAATGGAAAATGAACCGGAATAGCCGTAGAATACAATCAAATCAGCAATTTCGTCATGAAAAGCTGTATGATACTTTGGACCGGACGCGCCAAACTACTTACCGTAAACCGGTTCCGGATCATACCCGAAACGCCTTTGAGTGGATCAATTCCAAAATCAGTAACTTTGACGGCGATGTTATACTGGATTCCGGATGCGGTACAGGGGAAAGCGTACGGGTTTTGTCTAGACTGCACCCGGATGCATTGATTATTGGCATAGATAAATCTTTAACCCGGATTAAAAAGGCGCGGAAACATCCGGACAGCGGTAATACAAGATTCATTCAGGCTGAATATTTCGATTTCTGGCGTTTGGCTGTACAGAATGAGTGGACAATCAAAAAACATTATATTTTATACCCCAATCCATGGCCTAAAAAACAGCATTTGCGGCGTAGAATCCACGGTCACCCGGCGTTCGGCTGTCTGATGCACCTTGGAAACGAAATAGAACTTCGCAGCAATTGGTCGGTTTACGTCCAAGAGTTTTCAATCGCTGTTCACTATATCACCGGCAAAAAGGCGGTTTGGACTCAATTCGAACCGGAAACTCCCCTTACCTTGTTTGAACAAAAATACATGCAGAGTGGACATGCCTTGTTTAGATGTACTTTTCATCCCGGTGAAGACCAATGACAAGCCTTGAACGTGCAGGATGGGATGAATTTATCGGCAAACACGCGCCTGACCTGGCAAAAAACCGCCATGTGGGGCGTATTTGTCTGCAGCAAAAGAATAAATACAGAATCTTGGGGATCGAGGGCGAAATTCCGGCGGTCATATCCGGTCGTTTGTACCACAAAGCAGCAGACCCGTCACAACTTCCGGTGATCGGAGATTGGGTGGTCTATAAAAAAACAGACGCACACGCAAGAATTGAATCTGTTTTACCCAGAAAGACCGAACTCAAACGCGATACAGCGACGCGAAAGGGACGTCAGCGTTCATCGATACAGGTTATAATTGCCAATGTGGATATTATATTTTTGGTGATCGGCCTCGATACACGCTGTGAATCTCAGGCGCATCGAACGCTATCTGACAATTATTGGTGAGAGTGGCGCAGATCCGGTCATCGTTCTCAACAAGTCGGATCTTTGTGAGGATATTCAAACTCAGGTGGAACGCGTTCGCAGCATCGCCCCAACTATCCCTGTACACGTCACCCGGGCGCGTGAGCAGGAGGGACTTGATGCCTTGAACCAATATGGCGCGCAAGGATCGACTCTGGCCTTTATCGGCTCTTCCGGCGTGGGCAAGTCGACGCTCCTGAATGCTTTGTTCGGAGAGAATAAAATGCAAGTCGCTGACCCGCAAGCGGATACCGGACGCGGGATGCACACCACCACGCATCGACAGTTATTTATTTTGCAGGATGGCAGGATCGTCATTGACAATCCGGGTATGCGGGCCATACACTTGTATGATAGCGAGGACGGTCTGGAGCGGGCGTTCCAGGATATTCGGGACCTGGCCCGGCATTGCCGCTTCAGAAACTGCAGGCATCGGCAAGAACCGGATTGTGCGGTCAAACAATCCGTGGAAAACGGAACTCTGGATCAGAATCGCTACGAAAGTTATTTAAAGTTGAAACAGGAACTGTCGAGTCGGGAACCATATTAAATAAAACAGCCCGAATTCAAAAAAGCCGGTAGAAAAAGACCATTTTTTTATGATTTATGGAGAAAATATCTTGCATGATAATGACAAAAGTACTATATTATAAAACTTTAAGCGGGAGTAGTTCAGTGGTAGAACACAACCTTGCCAAGGTTGGGGTCGCGAGTTCGAATCTCGTCTCCCGCTCAATCACTGAATATAGGGCGGCGTAGCCAAGTGGCTAAGGCGGAGGTCTGCAAAACCTCTATTCATCGGTTCGACTCCGATCGCCGCCTCCACAAGCTGAGCTTGGCCGGGGTGGCGAAATTGGTAGACGCAAGGGACTTAAAATCCCTCGGGCTTTTCAAGTCCGTGCCGGTTCGATTCCGGCCCTCGGCACAGTAAAGACAGCGTAACCTGATGGTGCGCTTTTTTTTATAAAGGAACAGGGCGGTTAGCTCAGTTGGTTAGAGTGCTTGCTTGACATGCAAGAGGTCACTGGTTCAAATCCAGTACCGCCCACATTTTCAGGGTTAAAATGAGCCGCCTTTTATGTAATAAACAGGCGGTTTTCTTTTTATAGCCATTTATGAATTGGAGGTTTCGATTGCCGAATATTACTTTTCCAGACGGAAAGACAAAATCATATAATATGGGAACCACTGCCCGGGATATTTTGCTTGAAATCGGGGGACGATTAAAAAAGGAAGCGCTCGCGGCAAAATTGAACGACAAGGCCATTGATCTGGATCATACGATTCAGGAAGACGGTAAAATTGTTTTTCTCACCTTCAATACGGCTGAGGGACAAGATATTTTCTGGCACAGCTCGGCTCATGTGATGGCCCATGCAATTAAAGAAATATACCCGGAAGCCCAATTTGCATTTGGTCCTCCTGTGGAAAACGGATTCTATTACGACGTCGACCTTGATAAAAACCTGACTCCGGATGATCTTGAAAAAATTTCTGATAAAATGCAAGAGATCGTAAAGTGCGATGAGCCCTTTGAACGAAAAAACATGAGTCGTGATGAAGCTCTTGATCTGTTTAAAGAGTTGAACGAAACCTACAAAGTTGAACAAATCGAGCGTTTGGGCGAATCTCCCAGCGTTTATCAGGAGGGAAGTTTTGTTGATTTGTGCCGCGGCCCGCATGTTCCGTCTTCAGGATATATACGTTACTTTAAATTGCTCAGCGTCGCAGGCGCCTACTGGCTGGGTGATGAAAAAAATCCCATGCTGCAGCGGGTTTACGGCGTATCCTTTCCGAAAAAGTCAATGCTTGAGGATTATCTGAACCGTCTTGAAGAAGCCAGGCGCCGGGACCACCGTAAGCTTGGAAAAGAACTTGACCTGTTCAGCATTAACGACCAAATCGGACCCGGTCTCGTTTTGTGGCATCCCAACGGTGCGTTTATACGATATAAGATTGAAGAATTTTGGCGCCAGAGACATCTGCAGGCCGAATACGAATTTGTTATCTCTCCGCACATTGCGCGTGCAGATTTGTGGAGCACCAGCGGACATTTGGACTTTTTCAGCGAAAATATGTATTCTCCCATGCAGGTCGATGAACAGGATTATTTGGTCAAGCCCATGAATTGTCCGTTTCATTTGCTGATTTATAAAAGCCAGATGCGGAGTTATCGTGATCTGCCGATCCGCTGGGCGGAACTGGGAACAGTATACCGCTATGAACGATCCGGCGTTCTGCACGGTTTGCTCCGGGTACGCGGATTTACACAGGATGACGCACACATTATCTGCCGTCCTGACCAGTTAAATGAAGAGGTTTTCAAGATACTTAAATTTTCAACTGATATGCTTAAAGCATTTGGTTTTAATGATCTGGATGTGTATCTTTCTACTAAACCGGAGCAATTTGTAGGAACAGAGGACAATTGGGACAAGGCGACACAGGCGCTCAAAGAGGGACTGGAAAAAGCAGGTGTGGACTATCAAGTCGATCCCGGAGAAGGTGTGTTTTACGGGCCCAAGATTGATATAAAGATCCGGGATTCAATCGGCCGGTCCTGGCAATGTTCCACGATTCAGGTTGACTTTAATGAGCCGGAGCGGTTTGATATTTCTTTTATCGGCGATGACGGTGAAAAACAGCGCCCGATTATGATTCATCGCGCGCTTTTAGGAAGTTTGGAACGATTTTTCGGAGTTCTCATTGAACATTATGCGGGTGCATTTCCTTTATGGCTGGCACCTGTTCAGGTAAACGTAATTCCGATTACAGATAAACAACACGAGTACGCAGAAAAAGTATATAAACAGCTAAAAAAGCAAGGTATTCGCGTCAGGCTGGATGATCGTAACGAGAAGGTTGGTTACAAAATAAGGGAAGGAGAAACGACAAAAATCCCTTATATGCTGATTGTAGGCGATAAAGAAATCAAAGACGAAACGGTCTCTGTTCGCAAACACCATGACGGAGATCAGGGTACAATGGCTTTGGATACTTTTATCGATATGATCCGGGAAAAAGTAAATGAAAAGCAAAATTAAGAGGAGGAGTTGAATATTAAAAAGCAAAAAGTTCGTATTAATGAACACATCAACGCCCCATCTATTCGATTGATCGGAGCCGATGGGAATCAGGTAGGAATTGTGAGTCCGGAAAAAGCAATGGAAGAAGCAAATCAGGTCGGATTGGACTTGGTGGAGATTTCTCCGAATGCCAAGCCGCCCGTCTGCAAGATTATGGACTATGGCAAATACCAGTATGAACTTGCTAAGAAGGAAAAAGAACAGAAAAAGAAACAGCATACGATCGTTACCAAGGAAATTCGGCTGAGACCCAAGATAGAAGAACACGACTTTCAATTCAAAATGCGTCACGCCCGAAAATTTCTCGAAAGCGGGAATCGGGTCAAAGGAACTGTGATGTTCAGAGGTCGTGAAAACGCACACCGCGAGTACGGCGCGCAACTGTTGGATCGGATGAAAGAAGAACTTTCTGATATTGCCAAAATTGAAAAAGATACAAAACTGGAAGGGGCGCAGTTGACCCTGTTCCTGGTTAAAAAATAAAGAGGTCGTGATATGCCAAAAATGAAATCAAGCCGGGCAGCTGCCAAACGCTTTCGACTGACCGGCAGTGGAAAAATACGGCGAAATAAGGCTTATGCAAGTCATATTTTGACGAAAAAATCACAAAAACGCAAAAGAAACTTGAGAAAAACCGGCCTGGTCCACGAGGCGGACGCCAAACGCATTAAACATATGATTTAATGGTCGTCTTGTGCCAGTAAACACTTAGCAAATGGAGGAGTTATGCCAAGATCACATTCGTCAGCCCCCACACGCCGGCGAAGGAATAAATATCTGAAAGAAGCGCGTGGATATTATGGCGGAAAGCATAGACTGTTCAAAAGCGCCAAAGAACAGGTTGAAAAAGGCCTGCAATACTCTTATCGTGACCGTAAGGTCAGAAAACGTGAAATGCGCAAATTGTGGATTATGAGGATCAATGCTGCCTCGCGTATGTTTGATATGACTTATTCCACACTCATGAATGCCTTGAAGATAAAAGATGTTCAAATCAATCGGAAAATGCTTGCGGATCTGGCGGTTCATGATCTGAAAGCTTTTGAACAAATTGTCAAAACAGTAAAAGCGTAAATCGAATGTCAGAACTCTTTGATCAACTACTTGATGATATAAAATCAATTCGAGAAATGTTTAATTCTGAACTTGCTCAGGTTCAAAATCCCGACGAACTTGAGCAAGTTCGGATACAATACCTTTCCAGAAAAGGCAGAGTACAGGCGCTCTTTGGCAACATAGGCAAAGTTGATGCTGATGAACGCCCGCAAGTCGGTGCGGAACTGAACAAGCTGCGTGGTGAACTCGAATCTCTGTTTGATGACAAGAAACAATCTCTTGAAACTCAGTCTGTTTCTATTCAGGATTTTGATCCGACCCTTCCGGGCCGCAAACCTCCGGTGGGTACCGAACATCCGCTGATGCTGGTCTTGTCCGAGATCAAATCAATCTTTAAATCGATTGGATTTCGGGTTGAAGTGGGCAATGAAATAGAGACCGATTATTATAATTTTGAAGCTCTCAACATTCCCCCCTATCATCCGTCCCGGGATATGCATGATACGTTTTATCTGGGGAACGAGGTTTTATTAAGAACACATACATCCCCTGTGCAGATCCATACGATGGAGGAACAGAAACCGCCGATTCGTATGATTGCCCCCGGACGCTGCTTTCGAAAAGACACACCGGACGCCACGCATTCACCGATTTTTTATCAGGTGGAGGGGTTGTGTGTGGACAAGGGCGTTTCTTTTGCTGATCTCCGAGGCGTGGTGCAGGCATTTGCTCATAAATTACTGGGCAGCAATGTCAAAGTACGGTTCCGTCCAAGCTATTTTCCGTTTACCGAACCCAGTGCGGAATATGATTTTTCATGCATCTTTTGCAATGGCAAGGGCTGCAGGTTTTGTAAGCAAACCGGCTGGCTCGAAATTTCCGGCGCCGGTATGGTGGATCCAAATGTTTTCCGGTTTGTTGATTATGATCCGGACGTGTATTCCGGATATGCATTTGGAATGGGTGTTGAACGAATTGCATTGCTATTGTATGGCATTCCTGATATCCGTATATTTTTTGAAAACGATAAACGATTTCTAACACAATTTTAAAAAGACTACCGTGAAAGTTACCCAGAACTGGCTAAAACAATACGTCGATTTTGACTGGTCCCCGCAGGAACTTGCTGAAAGGCTTACCATGTTGGGACTTGAAGTTGAAGAGATTATTCCTGCTCAAAGACCATTTACAAACGTAATCACAGGCAAGGTTGAATCTGTTGAATCGCATCCTGATGCTGACAAATTGAGCGTGTGTCAGGTAACAGATGGAAAGCAAACCTTCACCGTGGTATGCGGCGCTCCCAATGTCCGGCCTGAAAAAATATATCCGTTTGCACAGGTTGGTGCAGAGATACAGGGATATTCAATTGATGCGCGCAAGATACGCGGAGTGCAAAGTAAAGGTATGCTCTGCTCTGAATCCGAATTGGGATTGTCCGAACGCAGCGCCGGATTGATGGAACTGCCGGATAATACTCAAATCGGTATCAATCTGAACGATTTTCTAGGCCCCAAAGATACCGTGTTTGATATTTCCATTACGCCCAATCGTCCTGACTGTCTGAGTGTAATCGGCATTGCCCGGGAAATCGCAGGTATTACCGGAAACCCGCTGCGGCCTCCGAAAGTTGATACCGGAACCGATGACAGCACAAATACTCGCGAAAACATATCCGTCGAGATACAGGCCCCGAAACGATGCTATCGATATTCAGGTCAGTATATCCATAATGTAATCATTAAAGAATCACCTTTTTGGCTGGCGGAACGGCTGCATCATGTGGGTATACGTTCGATCAATAATGTTGTGGATATAACCAACTATGTGATGATGGAGACGGGGCAGCCTCTGCATGCATTTGACTATGATCTGCTGGAAGGTCGGAAAATTATCGTGAAAGAAGCAGAGCCTGGACAAAAGTTTACCACACTGGATGAACAGGAACATACCCTGGATGATCAGGCCTTGATGATATGCGATGCCGAACGTCCGGTGGCGCTGGCTGGAATAATGGGCGGAATGAATTCTGAAGTCTGCCCTGAAACCCATACTGTATTTCTCGAAAGCGCTTTTTTTGAACCACAGGGTATTCGACGAACATCCGGTAAATATGATTTGCTGACAGAATCTTCAAGGCGTTTTGAACGCGGTGTTGATCCGAATGGCACCAACTATGCCATGCAACGCGCAGCAAACCTGTTCGCAGAATTGGCGGACGCAAAAGTGAGTTCAACTTTTATAGATGAGGTTGCCCAGACGGTTGAACCTGAAACATTGACTTGTCCGGTCAAGCGCGTGAATTCCTGGCTGGGCACAAACCTGTCTCAAAGACAAATTTCCGACATCTTGAAAACCATTGATTTAAAATGCGAACCGGATGGGAACAACGCCTTAAATGTAACCATCCCGACGTTTCGGTTCGATCTGGATCGTCCTGTGGACCTGATTGAAGAAGTGGCCCGTTGTTATGGATACAACAACATCGAACCCGTGATGACTCCGAAAATCAATCAGGAGCAACAAAAAAATGAGTTTGATGAATTTCAAGCGCATGCACGTCAAGCATTAACCGGAATGGGATTCAATGAAACTATCTCTTATAGTCTGGTCCGGGATAAACATGCCCGAATGTTTCTGCCCTCAGAAGCGAATCCGGTTGCTTTGCTGAATCCCATTAGTGAGGATCTTGCGGTGTTCAGACCAAACCTGTTGCTGTCATTGCTGAGCAATGTGGCCTATAACCGCAACCGGCAAATTCAGGATCTACGTCTCTACGAAGCCGGACATGTAGCCTTGAAACCGCATAATGGCTCTTACTCGGAAAGCAATCAAATCGCCGGTGTTCTGGCTGGAAACCGTATTGAACAATCATGGTGCGAGAAATCAGTCCCGTTCGATTTTTATGATATTAAAGGAGTCGTTGAGGTCTTTTTACAGCGCATTGATGTTTATGAATATGCCCTTGATATTGCCAAAGAACCGTTTTGGGATTCAGAAGCGGTGTCGGTTTCAATTAATGGCGTATATGTCGGCTCTTTGGGCAAAATAAATAAAGAACCATGTGCAGCGTTCAAAATTCGCTCCCAGGATATTTACGCATTCTGGTTTGATTTTGATATATTGTACCAAAACCATCAGGTGCGTAAGCAATACACACAGGTACCCAAATATCCGTCAGTACCATTTGATCTTGCCTTATTGATTGATGCTGATATTCCAATCGGTGAGATCGAAAAAAACATCTGGAAGTCGGGCGGACCGCATCTGGTCAATGTCCAGCTGTTCGATTTTTACAAAGGCGAACAAATTAATAAAGACAAGAAAAGCGTCGCTTTTTCATTGACTTTTTCATCCAAAGAACGTACGTTAAAGGACAATGAAGTAGATAAAATTGTAAAGAATATTCTGGCGCATCTTAAAAACGAACATAGTGCTGAACTTCGACCGGGTTAATACGGATTGATTTCATGAACGCAAGTGATATGATAGACGTTCTTGAACGTCGAATTGACAGAGCGATTAAAAAGCTGTTGGAACAAAAACATACAATAAAGCAGTTAAAAGAAGAAAAAGCAGAGATTGAACGTCGTCTTTACGACAAAAACAGACAAATTGCTCTTTTAAAACAAGAGCTGAGTCGTCCAAAGTCGGATCCAGATAGTCAGAACAAGCAGGAACTGTTACGTGATAAAATTAAAGAGATGATTGATAGAATCGATCATGTCGATTCTTCGTAATTGATAATAAGCCTATCTTGTCAATCACGGTCTGACCATTTATTGATGTCAAGCTTTAATGAACGATAATAAAAAAAGTCTCAAAGTAACTATTTATGGAACGGAATACGCTCTCGTTTCAGAATCTGATCCGAATCGAGTCGAACAGATTGCAAAATATGTTGATAACAAGATGCGTGAAATACAGAAAGCAAGTCCGAACCGGACCATACATCAAATTGCTATCCTGGCCGCATTGAATATTGCAGATGAATTATTCCATCTGGGACAAAGTCAAAAACGTTCAGTTATAGACAAAGAATTTGAGACTCGACTAAAAAGAATGAATAAAAAGTTAAAGCTTGGTATCGATAAAATATCAGATGAATATGAGAGTTGAATTATAATATCTTGTGTTCAGTTCAAATGACCCAGATTGATCCGGTTGACAAGATTGGATAGATTGCGATAGAAAGGATGTCAACAAGTAGACACTCTGGGTTTTTTAATACAAGTGGAGCATAAATGGATTTATTATATATAGTTATAATATTTGCTGCTTCCCTGATCGGTCTCTTTCTGGGATGGTTTATAGCAAAACACGTCGGACATAACAAGCTGGCGAATGCTGAAAAGCAAGCTCGACAGGTTCTTGATGAAGCAGAAAAAGAAGCCCGTCATACCAAGCGTGAAAAAATATTAGAAGCCAAAGATGAGATATTTCAGCTCAAGCAAAAATTTGAAAATGAAAATAAACAGCGGCGTGATGAGCTTCAGCGTGTTGAGAATAAAGTTATTTCAAAAGAGCGTAATCTTGAAAAACAGCTGGATGTTCTGAAAAAGAAAGAAGAAGATTTGCAGCGACGCGATCAAAAGCTCAACAGCAAAGAAGGTCGTGTTGATAAACTGCAAAAAGAACTTGAGCATTTGATTGAACGTCAGAATGAACAGCTGGAACAGATCAGTGGGATTTCAAATGAGGAAGCCAAACGTATTCAGATGAATAATCTGCTTGAAAAGGCCAAGCAGGAAACCGCAAGGGAAATTAAATCAATTAAAGATCTGGCCCGGCAAACCGCCAATCGGGAAGCACGGGAAATTATCATACAGGCTATTCAGCGTACCGCTGCCGACCATTCCACAGAAACCACCGTTTCTGTGGTGAATCTTCCCAATGATGAAATGAAGGGCCGGATTATTGGCCGGGAGGGACGGAATATCCGCTCCTTTGAAACCGCCACCGGTGTTGAAGTGATTGTTGATGATACACCTGAAGCGGTTGTTCTATCAGGATTCGACCCATTCCGACGTGAAGTCGCAAAGATAGCTCTCGAAAAACTGGTGTCTGACGGCAGAATTCACCCGTCCCGTATCGAAGAGGTCGTGAATCGTACCACTGAGGAGATGGAAGAAAATCTCGTCGATTTGGGCGAAAAAGCTTTGTTTGAAACCGGCGTTTCTGATGTACATATTGAGCTTAAAAAATATCTCGGCAAGTTAAAATATCGGACCAGTTACGGACAGAATGTTTATCAGCATGCCATCGAAGTTTCTTACCTTTCCGGACTTATGGCTTCTCAACTTGGACTTGACGGAGGACTGGCAAAACGTGCCGGACTTTTACATGATATCGGTAAAGCTATTGACCGTTATACTGAGGGCACACACTCTGAAATCGGTGGTGAAATTGCCAAAAAATATGGTGAAAATGAAATTGTTGTAAATTCAATCCTTGCGCATCATGAAGATGTAGAGGCTACACACCCGATTTCTGTTTTGGTCAAAGCAGCAGATGCCGTCAGCGGTTCTCGTCCGGGCGCAAGACGAGAAACACTGGAAACCTATATTAAACGTCTCGAATCTCTGGAAACGCTTGCGAAATCTTTTAGTGGTGTCGGTAATGCTTATGCGATCCAGGCTGGCCGAGAAATACGCGTTATTGTAGAACACGAAAAGATGGATGATGCCGAGTGTGGACAATTGAGTACGGACATTGCCGATAAGATTCAATCCGAAATGGAATATCCCGGACAAATCAAAGTCACCGTGATTCGAGAGTATCGTGCAATAGAATATGCAAAGTGATCTGGTGTTTCTGTGGATAAAGATTTTTATAATGTTCTTTTTATAGCAGATATCGTCGGGAAACCCGGCATGAAGGTTTTTGAGGCCTATGCGGATCATCTTGTAAATTCTTATCTACCGGATATCATCATTGCAAATGGTGAAAATGTCGCTAATGGTAAAGGATTAACTGAACCCCTGGCTCGTCGCATGCATAATCGCGGTGTTCATGTGATCACCAGCGGCAATCATATCTGGAATAAGCGCGATTTTCGAGACTATATGGACGATACGGACACAATATTACGTCCTGCCAATTATCCGGCAGAGACACCCGGGATGGGTTCTATGATTTTTAACTCGAACGCCGGGAAGATCGGTGTCCTGAATTTGCAGGGCAGAACCTTTATGTATCCAATCGACTGCCCGTTTAAACGCAGCCTTGAAGAAGTGCAAAAGCTTCGTAAAGAAACGGATATTATTATTGTCGATTTTCACGCTGAAGCCTCGGCAGAAAAAATAGCACTGGCTTATTATCTGGATGGTAAAGTCAGCGCTGTCATCGGAACGCATACGCATGTCCAGACAGCCGATGAACAGATTTTACCGAAAGGATGCGCGTTTATCACTGATGCCGGCATGACCGGAGCGACAGAGTCTGTTATTGGCATGGAAATCAATACCGCAATTGAACGTTTTATCAAAGGCATCCCCGGACGATTTGTTCTGGCGCAGAACAAACTGCGTATAAATGGTGTTCATATAAAAATTGACAAAAATGGAACAGCAAAAGCAATTGAACGTATAAAACACCCAAAAGGATCATGAGTATAATCATTGATGGAAAAGCCACAGCTCTGAAAATCCAGTACGAATTGAGTGATAAAGTCAAGGATCTGAAGAAAAATAATTGTCATCCCAAACTCGTCGTGATCCTGGTGGGTGATGATTCAGCTTCAAAAGTATATGTGGGCCATAAAGAAAAGGCCTGTGATCAAGTTGGTATAGCCTCGGAGACCATCCTCATGCCATCGGATACTTCTGAGGACACATTACTCGAAACACTGGATGAACTCAACAAGGATAAAACGGTACACGGAATTTTGGTTCAATTGCCGTTGCCGGAACAAATGTCAGAGAATAAAGTTATAGAATTTATTGCTCCTGAAAAGGATGTGGACGGGTTTCATCCTGTCAACCGTGGTAAACTGGTTTCAGGTGAAGATGCATTTCTACCCTGCACACCTGCCGGTATACAATATTTATTGAAAGAGTATGACATTGATCCAGCCGGTAAACATATGGTGATTGTAGGGCGCAGCAATATTGTGGGCAAACCCCTTGCAATCATGATGATGCAAAAGAAAGAATGGGCAAATTCGACGGTTACCGTATGTCATACCGGGTCCGGAAACTTGCAACCTTTTACATCCCTGGCTGATATCCTGATATCAGCTGTTGGCAGTACCCGGCACCATCACTGCAGACATGGTCAAAGAGGGCGCAGTGGTTATTGATGTCGGCACCAATCGGGTGGAAGACGCCACGCGTCAGCGCGGTTTCCGCTTGGTCGGAGATGTAGATTTCGAAGCTGTAAAGTCCAAAGCCAGTGCGATAACTCCTGTTCCGGGAGGAGTCGGTCCTATGACAATCGCGATGTTGTTGAAAAATACGGTAGAATCCGCCATTAAACATTGTCAATAATTCATGCGCCCGTAGCTCAACTGGATAGAGCGTTGGCCTCCGGAGCCAAAGGTTTCGGGTTCGAATCCCGGCGGGCGTACTTAATAATTGCCTGGCATTGCCATTGAAACAAAGTGTCGCTAAATTTTCAGATTTTCTTGTAGAAATGCACGACATGGCTGAAATGCTCGGTCGATCCATCCTGTATATTTTCCTTCCTCCTTTTTACTTTCGTGATATCATTAATCAAATGTATTTAATCGGTGTCAAAAGTCTTGTTATCGTCCTCATGACATCATCCTTTAGCGGGCTGGTGTTATCCTTGCAATTCGGACATGAAATGGCTATTTTTGGGGCCAAGATGTATACCGGTTCAGTCCTGAGTGTGACCATTGTCCGAGAGCTGGGTCCCGTTTTGATTTCTCTTGTTATAGCAGGTCGTGTAGGCGCTGGTATTACCGCCGAATTGGGTTCAATGGCTGTCACCGAACAAATCGATGCCATGCGCGCACTCGGAATTAATCCCTATAAAAAACTGGCAAAACCAAGATTCCTGGCGCTGCTGATTATGCTTCCCATTCTTGTGGCTATCGGGGATATGAGTGCGATCCTGGGAGGATGGCTGATTTCAGTAACTGAATTGAATATTAGTTCAAGTTTCTTTTGGTCTTTGTCCACACAATATTTATATTTGTCTGATATTTTCGCAGGTATGATAAAGCCGGTTATCTTTGCGATAGCTATAGCAACGGTGAGTTGTTATCTTGGTTTTTCGGTCAGAGGTGGAACAAAAGGAGTAGGTGAGGCCACAACAAAATCCGTTGTGCTATCTTCAATTTTAATTTTTATTCTGGATTTTCTGATCACTAAAATAACCTTGGCCGCTGTTTAAATGGGTAATGAGTATAAAATTGTTTTTGATAATGTGTATAAATCCTTTGGTGCGAATCA
Organism: candidate division KSB1 bacterium; assembly: GCA_034521575.1. Classification (NCBI taxonomy): domain Bacteria; kingdom Pseudomonadati; species Candidatus Zhuqueibacterota bacterium. The sequence continues at coordinate 752,699 of JAXHMJ010000002.1, read as the reverse complement.
AGTCCTGCGTGGTTTTTCGTTATCCATTCAAAAAGGTGAAACTCTGGTTATTTTGGGAAGAAGCGGCTGTGGTAAAAGTGTATCCCTAAAAATTCTGCTGGGTTTGCTTCATCCGGATTCCGGCCACGTGTACATTGATGATATCCAAATCACGGCACTGGCTGAGAAAGAAATGTTTTCGGTCAGACAAAAAACGGGTATTCTGTTTCAGGGATCTGCGCTTTTTGATTCCATGACCGTCGGTGAAAATATCGGCTTTCCGTTGAGTGAGCATACCAAAATGACTGAAGAGGAAATAGAAAAAGCCGTTGAGACTAACCTCGAATTTGTGGACATGGCCGGCACACAGTCTTTAATACCGTCTGAATTATCGGGAGGTATGAAAAAACGGGTTGCACTTGCCCGCGCTATGATTTACCAACCTGAAATTATGCTTTATGACGAACCGACAACCGGGCTGGACCCAATCACTGCAACAACAATTAATGCTCTGATTCGAAAGACTCGTTCAAAATATGGTGTAACATCTATTGTTGTCACACATGAACTTGAAAGCGCCTACAGTGTTGCTGACCGCCTTGCTGTCATTCATGAGGGACGTATCATCGAAATCGGGCCAAAGGATGTAATCATAAACAGCCAAAATGAATTTGTAATGAATTTTCTGGCAGGACCCAAATGAGCAATAGACAAATTGAAATTCGTAAGCATGAAGTACGAGTTGGTCTGACCATGGTCATCGGCATTGCCATTATTGTTTTTGTCATTCTCGCAGTGGGAAATCAGCATGGCATCCTCGGCAACCGATATCATTTGAATATAGAAATGTCACGCGTCAACGGACTTCAGGCCGGCGCTCCTGTGAGATTAAACGGCGTCTATGTGGGAAGTGTTACCGATGTGCATTTTAGCGAGGAACTGACCGATCAAAAGGTTCAGATCAAATTGGAAATTTTTACAAGTGTAAAAGAAAGAATTCGAAAGGATTCCAAAGCTCATATCGGTACATTGGGATTGCTGGGCGACAAGTATGTGGCGATTACGATGGGCACTCCTTCCGAACCTATCCTCAAAGATGGAGATCAATTAAGCGGGGCGGATCCGCTGGATATTGAGGTGTTAATTGATGAAGGAGTTGATATTCTGTCATCCGTTAAAACATCCGTTAATAATTTAAATTACTTGACGGAAAAGCTGAAACGGGGTGAGGGAACCCTAGGATTGCTATTAAACGAGACCAACCTGTATTATACGGTTGACACATTACTCACGGATCTATTATACCTGAGTCAATCACTCAAAGGAAACAATACGACTCTGTCACAGATGCTGAATGATTCAACATTTTATCCGGCATTAAAAAAAATAGTGGTGAATGGACAAGTTCTGACAGACAGTCTGGTGAATGGTGACAGTATGCTGAATCAATTGCTTAATGACCCGGAATTCTACGACAAGTTAACCTGTTCAGTAGACTATATGCACAATATACTGGAAAACATTGATAAAGGAAAAGGCAGTATCGGGCAGGCTGTGCGAAATAAAAAACTCTATGAAAATCTGAATACGACTACCGTGAGTCTGGATAGCCTGCTTAAAGATATTAAGGAAAATCCAAAACGATATATTCATGTTGAGGTGTTTTAATGCGCGTTATTCCTGATGAACAAGGGGAAGAACGTATAGACAAATGGTTAAACTATGTGTGCCTGTTTAAAACACGTGCCAAGGCTTCAAAGGCATGCGAAGGCCGACGGATCAAAGTCAACGGTACTGTGGCAAAACCTTCGAAAACGGTTAGAAAAGGGGACCGGATTACAGTCAAATCCAAAGGCGGTAAATATAATAACTTTATCGTGCAGGCTGTATGTCATCAGAATATTCCTGGAAAAGAAGCAAGCTATTATTATGAACAGGAAAAAGTAGAACTCTCTGATGAAGCAAAAGAATTAATGGAACTGCACAAAGACTCTTTAAAAATTCCCCGGCGGAAATATAAAGGACGACCGACAAAAAAGGAACGTCGGGAAATGGAAAAAATAAGGCGTCAGCTTGGAAATAAACAGGATCACTAAAAGAGGAACAGTGTCATGGCTAAAGATGGTGTATTCGCAATGGCGCAGCATCAGCTTGAATCTGCAGCGCAAAAGCTAAACATTAATCCGAACCTGGTCAGGGTAATGCGTGAACCCGAGCGCGAACTCTCTGTTTCATGTCCGGTGGTAATGAACGATGGCTCGATCCAGGTGTTTAAAGGCTATCGTGTACAGCACTCCAATGCCAGAGGGCCCTGTAAAGGCGGGATTCGATTTCACGAAACCGTAACAATTGATGAAGTCAAGGCGCTGGCGATGTGGATGACCTGGAAATGTGCGGTTGTTAATATTCCCTATGGCGGAGCCAAGGGCGGTGTTCAGGTTGATGTTACAAAGCTTGCCAAAGAAGAAAAATGCAGACTGACCCGGCGCTATACAGTCGCAATTATGCCTATTATCGGTCCTCACCGTGATATTCCTGCACCGGATGTAAACACCAATTGGGAAACCATGGGCTGGATCATGGATACGGTTAGTATGTATCAGGGTTCCACAGTCCTGGACATTGTGACCGGAAAATCAATTGAACTGGGCGGAAGTCTGGGCCGTAAAGAAGCCACTGGACGCGGTGTTATGTTCAATACCATAGAGCTTTTAAAACGACTTGAAAAAGAACCTTCGGAAACCAAAATCGCTATTCAGGGATTTGGTAATGTGGGCAGTGTCAGTGCAGTTCTGCTCAAAGAACGCGGTTGTAAAATTGTAGCGGTCAGTGATGTGAGCGGCGGCTATTACAAAGAAGACGGACTGCCGATCGAAGAAATGATTCGATACTGTGAACAATCGCATTTTAATTTGCTGGAGGGATTCCAGGCACCCGGTGTAGAAAAAATAAATAAAGATGAAATTCTCCAACAGGAGGTAGATATTCTTGTACCGGCTGCCCTTGAAAAGCAAATCCACAAGGGAAATGCTGATAAGGTCAAGGCAAAGATTGTGGTTGAAGGCGCCAATGGTCCCACCACACCGGAGGCTGAAGAAATCCTGACCGACCGAGGTGCTATTATTATTCCCGATATTCTGGCCAACAGCGGCGGCGTGATTGTGTCCTATTTTGAATGGGTGCAGTCTATTCAATCCTTTTTCTGGGATGAGGATGAAATTAATCGGAATCTTGAAAAAGCCATTAAGAAAAGTTTCGCTGCGGTTTGGGAATTGGCTGCTGAAAAAAAGGCAACATTGCGCGATGCGGCAATGATGATTGCTGTGAAACGGGTGGCGTCTGCTATGGATGCCAGAGGCATTTTCCCATAGGCTATTGGAATCAATGAAACAGAGAATGTGTTAACCAAGAGATAATCAGTTATAAAAAAAAGAGGTGTCCCTATGTCTGTAAACGTAACAGTGGGAAACAAGGAATATTTTCCTTCGATTTCCAAAATCAAGTATGAAGGCCCGGATTCAAAAAATCCTTTGGCATACAAATGGTATAATCCGGATCAAAAGGTCGCCGGAAAAACAATGAATGAGCATTTCCGTTTTGCTGTTGCCTATTGGCATACATTCTGCGGAACCGGAGATGATCCGTTTGGTCCCGGTACCCAGGCTTATCCTTGGCTAATTGGTGATGACTCTATGCAGGTGGCTAAACAGAAACTGGATGCCGCGTTTGAATTTATCACCAAACTCGGTGTCCCCTTTTACTGTTTTCACGACCGGGATATTGCTCCTGAAGGTAAAGATGTTCAAGAATCTGAAGATAACCTAAAGACATTGGTCGAACTTGCCAAAGAAAAGCAAAAGGAATCCAGCGTAAAACTGCTTTGGGGCACGGCAAATGTTTTCTCAAATCCGCGCTACATGAACGGCGCCGCAACAAATCCCGACTTTGACGTGCTGACACACGTGGCAGCCCAGGTTAAAGCCGCTATGGATGCTACCGTAGAATTGGGCGGTGATAACTATGTCTTTTGGGGCGGTCGTGAAGGATATTTTTCACTTTTGAATACAGATATGAAGCGTGAAATCGAACATCTCGGCATGATGCTGACCAAAGCGCGAGATTATGGGCGTGATATCGGTTTTGATGGCAATTATCTGATAGAACCCAAACCCATGGAACCCACAAAGCATCAATATGATTATGATACATCAACCGTGATTGGGTTCCTGCGTCATTTGGGCCTGGATAAGGATTTTAAAATCAATATCGAAAACAATCATGCGACGCTGGCCGGTCATACACTTGCTCATGAAGTCCAGACCGCAGTGGATGCCGGTATGTTTGGCAGTCTCGATATTAATCAGGGTGATCCTCATAATGGCTGGGATACCGATGAATTCCTTCACAATATTTACGATGCCGTAGAACTGATGCTTATCCTGCTGCAAAATGGCGGAATCGGCAAAGGCGGTATGAACTTTGATTCAAAGCTGCGACGGAGTTCAACCGATTTGCAGGATATTTTTATCGGACATATTATGGCAATGGATACGATGGCGCATGCATTATTGATCGCTGACCGGATTCTGTCAGAATCTGATCTTGTCAAAATGAAACTGCAACGATATGAGAGCTTTGATTCTGGCAAGGGCGCCGATTTTGAAAAAGGAAAATTGTCCTTGACTGAATTGAGAGATCTTGCAGTTGAGAAAGGGGAACCTCAGCAAAAAAGCGGACAGCAGGAGTTGTACGAAAGCATTGTAAATCAATATATTCGATAACACGAGAAAACCAGAGTATTTTTATACTCTGGTTTTTTTTGTTACCGGTTCATGTTCTTCTTGATTTTCTTTGTATTAATAGCCATATTATTATCCGAGATGGGAAAAATACGAAAACCAGACAAAGTTTGCTTAATATCCGCGATTTGTTACGCTGAATATTCAGTGTATGAAAATGTATTATCCCGGTTAATCTCTGAATTTGGTGAGGTTGCAGTATTTTCGGAAATGTTTTCTTTTAAACATACTGAATATTATGCAAAAGAAATGGGAGAAACGCTGAAAAAGCAGTTTATTGTCTTCAAATCATTTATTATTCCGGATAGATTGCCGGAAATCAAGTACAAGACGAATACGATAGAAAATGAATTCAAAATACAGAACCGCCGTCAAGCCAATATTGATCCGGGGTATATCGAACCCCCAAAGCTGGTACTGGCGACCACAAAGAATTACAGTCACAGAATATATATTCAGAATGGAATTTACGGAGATATAGAACTGTATTGGCGGGATGGCAGGTTTAACATCTATCCGTGGACATATCCGGACTATCAGCAAGAGTCCTCACTGCTATTTTTTACGCAAATACGACAAAGATACATTGAACTGATCAAAAAAGGAAAAGAATTTTGGGAATAAGTTATAAAAACTCCGGTGTGGATTTAAGAGCTGCTGAAGATTCAACAAAAAAAATCGGGGGTCTTGCTGATGCCACATTTAACCAGCATGTTTTGAACGGTATTGGGCTTTTTGCCGGATTTTATCAGATTGATTTGGAAAAATATCCAAATCCTGTTGTTGTAACAAGCATAGATGGTGTGGGTACCAAGTTAAAGATTGCTTTTGCCCTGGGCATACATGATACAGTCGGACAGGATCTGGTTAATCACTGCGTCAACGACATTATGACCTCCGGCGCAGACCCTGTGGCGTTTACTGATTATATCGGCACAGTGGATTTAAAGCCGTCTACCATCGAACACATTGTACGCGGCATGACCACGGCCTGTAAACAAAATGATTGTGCCTTGATTGGCGGTGAAACAGCAGAAATGCCGGGATTCTATTCACCCGGTGAATATGATATTGCCGGTTCTATTATCGGATTGGTTAATCAGGAAAATATCATCAATGGAGAAAAAATAAAATCGAAAGACATCTTGATTGGAATTCCCTCTAACGGGCTGCATACCAATGGCTATTCTCTTGCACGTAAAGTAATACTTGAGCATAAAAAAATCGACCTAAAAGCTTATGATTCAGATCTCGGAATGAGCTGGGGCGAAGCGCTGTTACAGATTCACAAAAGCTATCGTCATGCGATCAGGCTGGTGAGGAATCATCCGGGGTTGCATGGAATCAGTCATATTACCGGCGGTGGAATTGTCGGTAATACCAAACGATTACTCCGCGGTAAAACCCTCAACATAGACTGGCAAGCCTGGGATGTTCCTTCGATCTTTAAAATGCTCCAGCAATACGGTGAAATTTCCGACAAAGAAATGCGCCGGACTTTTAATCTTGGCATCGGACTCGTATGTGTAGTTGATCCCGGTCATTCAGAAGGCATTTTTGATATATTAAAATCAAATCATCAAGAGCCTGTTTATATCGGTGAAATTAAATAACGGAGCTTGTTGTGCACGAGAGCAATTCGACAAATATTGCAGTTTTGGGGGCCGGAAGTTGGGGCATCACATTGGCTATCCATTGCCAAAAAACAGGACACCATGTGAAGCTGTGGGAATTTGATCCAAAAGCAGCCGAAAAACTTAACAAAGAACGGCAACGAGACGAGGTACTGAAAGGCGTAAAAATACCTCGTGATATTCATATCAGCAGTGACCTAAATGACGTTGTTCAGAATGCGCACTTGATTATTTCAGTTGTACCGTCTCATGTGGTCCGTCCTGTCTTTAAAAAGCTGAATACGGTAAAAACCCTGAATACGACTGCAGTGATTGTCAATTGCAGTAAAGGTATTGAAAATGATTCATTATGTCGGATTTCAGAAATTGCCGGTCAGGAGTTGTCGCATTTGACGGCTTCACGGTATGCGGTTCTTTCCGGACCAAGTCATGCCGAAGAAGTGAGTCAGGATATTCCCACAGCCGTTGTCGTCGCATCAAAAGATGAAGCCATTGCTCGCTATGTGCAGCAAATGCTCACCAGCAAAATGTTCCGGATTTACCGGACCCCTGATGTGGTGGGGGTTGAACTCGGCGGTTCTCTTAAGAATGTCATTGCGATTGCCGCAGGTATCTGCGATGGGGCCGGTTTTGGCGATAACACCAAGGCTGCTCTGCAGCCGCGTGGATTAGCCGAAATAGCACGGCTTGGCAGCTATTTTCAGGCAAATCCGATCACGTTTTCAGGGTTGTCGGGTATCGGTGATCTGATTGTGACCTGTATGAGCCGCCACAGCCGGAACCGCTATGTGGGAGAACAAATCGGAAAAGGCAAAACACTTGATGAGGTGCTTGAAGAAATGACCATGGTGGCCGAAGGCGTACGCACTTCGGAATCTGTGGTACAGCTTGCAAACAAACACAAAGTTGAGATGCCGATATGTGAGCAGGTTTATGAAATACTTTATCACAACAAAGAAGCCAAACAAGCGCTCAGTGATTTACTGAATCGGGAAGTGAAACCGGAAATTTGGTATTAGGAAGCACGAGAAAGGATCAACATGGAACAGAATGTATGCATCTCTGATGTTGCAAATTACGCGGGACAAACGGTAAACCTCGCAGGTTGGGTTTACAACAAAACCGGCAAAGGAAAACTGCAGTTTATTATGCTGCGGGATGGAACCGGATTGATTCAGGCCGTTATCTTTAAAGGTAATGTCAGTGAAGAGACATTTGAGGCCTGTAAAGAACTGACTCTGGAGAGTTCAATCATCGTAACCGGTGAAATCACCGAAGATCAGCGGGCTAAAGGCGGCTATGAACTTCAGGCCTCTAAAGTTGAAATTATACAAATCGCTGAAGAATATCCGATCTCTCCCAAAGAGCATGGTATAGATTTTTTAATGGATCACCGTCATCTTTGGCTGCGTTCTTCACAGCAGCATGCCATTTTAAGAATTCGTCATGAAATTATCAAATCATGCCGTACATTTTTCGATGAGCATGGATTTACATTGGTGGATGCCCCCATTTTTACTCCGAATGCCTGTGAAGGCACAACCACATTATTCGAAACAGATTATTTCGAAGAAAAAGCTTATCTCACCCAAAGCGGACAGCTTTATATGGAAGCCGCTGCGATGGCTTTCGGGAAAGCTTACTGTTTCGGGCCCACTTTTCGCGCTGAAAAGTCTAAAACCCGGCGGCATCTTACAGAATTCTGGATGATCGAGCCGGAGATGGCCTATTGCGATCTATCCAAAGATATGGATTACGCAGAACAGATGGTTGAATACATTGTTCAAAATGTCCTCAATAACAGAGCTCAGGATCTGGACTATCTTGAACGAGATCTATCCAAATTGGAAAACATAAAAGCGCCCTTTCCCCGAATCACATATGATGACGCGGTTGAAATCCTAAAAAAAGCCGATGCTGATTTTACACCGGGCGATGATTTTGGTGGTGCTGATGAAACAATTATCTCGCAGGAATTTGACCGTCCGGTTATGATTACACATTATCCTTCGAATATCAAAGCGTTTTATATGAAACGGGATTTTGAGAATCCCGCTAAATCCCTTTGTGTGGATATGATCGCCCCGGAGGGATACGGAGAGATCATTGGCGGCGGACAGAGGGAGGATGATCTTGGTAGTCTTTTACAAAGTATAAAGAAACATGACCTTCCTGCTGAAGCATTTAAATGGTACGTGGATTTGAGACGTTACGGCAGCGTACCGCACGCCGGTTTCGGTCTGGGGATTGAGCGTACCGTGGCATGGCTCTGCGGCAGACATCATGTCAGAGAAACCATTCCATTTCCACGAACAATGTCGAGGTTATATCCATGAGTATGGAACGGGCAAATATTACTGTATCCGGAAGAGTACAAGGTGTTGGATTTCGATTCTTTGTCACACAAAAGGCGAGAGATCTAAATATTTCCGGTACCGTCAAAAATGAGATGAACGGAACTGTGTCGGTTAATGCAGAAGGAGAAAAAGACAATATTGAACAATTCATTGTTCACTTGTACCAGGGACCGTCCATGGCCCGGGTGGATGATATCGATACACAATGGGTTGAATACACAGGTAAATATCAGGGATTTCGAACCGTCGGATAAGCATGAGGAATGATAAAATGCTGTTGCAAGAGCTGATACGTAATGTACAGGATTTTCCCAAGCCGGGAATCGGATTTAAGGACATCACGACACTTGTCGGAGACGCAGAGGGATTGCATGATTCCGTCATTCAAATGCTGGCTCCGTTTGATGAGACTAAAATAGATGCTGTTCTCGGCATCGAGTCAAGAGGCTTTATCTTTGCCGCCGCTATGGCTTTTCATCTCAACGTGGGCATGGTTCCCGTGCGTAAACCGGGCAAATTGCCATATGAAACAATCTCTGAAAAATATGAACTCGAATACGGCCAGGATTCATTGGAAATTCATACAGATGCTGTTAAATCCGGCGATCGGATGCTTATCGTCGACGATCTTCTGGCAACCGGCGGCACGGTTGAAGCCACCATACGGCTCGTCGAACGGCTGGGCGGCAAGGTGCTTGGATGCTCTTTCCTCGTTGAACTTGACTTTTTAAAAGGCCGGGAAAAATTGAGTGGTTACCAGGTAGAATCGATTATTCATTATCAATCTGAATAGTATTATACCATAACTGTTTAACACAACGTAAAATACGATATTTTGGAAAGGTCATACGTGTATCGGATATTAGTGATCAATCCGGGTTCAACATCCAGTAAAATTGCCGGTTATAAAGGACCGACGGTTGAATTTAACAGTTCGATTCATCATGATAAAAACGAATTGGAGAATTACCGATCAATTCAGGAACAACTGCCTTTTCGACTTGAGTGTATCAATAAGGTATTACTGGATCGGGGACTTGATGTCGCGGATTTTGATGCCTTTGTAGGCAGAGGTGGGCTTTTGCGTCCGATTGAGAGCGGAACATTTAAGGTCAACGAGCGGATGTTAAAGATCTCCGATCAGGAAATCGAGGAGAACATGCATCTAATTTAGGTGCTCTGTTGGTCTATGATTTTGCAGCCAACACCGGCAAACCCGCTTTTATCGTTGATCCTGTCGTGGTCAATGAACTGGCTCCGGCTGCTCGACTCTCGGGTCATCCTGAATTTGAGCGCAAAAGCATATTTCATGCATTAAATCAGAAAGCTGTGGCTCGAAAACTGGCTGAATCGATGGGCAAATCCTATGAACAGGCTAATTTTATTATCGCACATATGGGCGGCGGCATAACGGTGGGCGCTCATCAAAGAGGGCGCGTCATTGATGTGAACAATGGTCTTGACGGTGAGGGACCCTTTTCAGCCGAGCGTTCCGGCACTTTGCCGGCGGGAGATCTGATACGTGCCTGTTATCGCCATGGATCGGAAACAGAGATGCTTAAAAAAGTAAAAGGTCAGGGCGGATTGATGGCTTATTTGGGGTCGAATGATTTTGAATTCATTATGCGAAAGTTCAAACAGGGAGACGAACAAACCCGATTGACGGTTGAAGCGCTGGCGCTTCAGATCTCAAAGGAAATCGCTGCGCTTAGCGCCTCGCTTTTCGGCGTCATTGATGCCATCGCTTTGACAGGCGGGTTGGCGTTGAGTGAGACATTTATCCATATGATTGTACCGGCGGTCAAACATCTGGCCCCGGTAAAGATATTCCCGGGTGAATTTGAAATGGAAGCTTTGGCTTTTGGCGCATTACGGGTATTAACAGGAAAAGAACAAGCAAAGATTTATTAGAGGCGGATAAGCGCTATGATTACATCATTCGATGAAATGGTTCAAAAAGTCAAGGACAGGCCCAGTAAGACCATTGCCGTGGCCGGCGCTGAAAGTAAAAGTGTGCTTTCAGCAGTCGCACATGCACAACAACAAGGCCTGGCTGATGCAGTACTTGTGGGAAATCGTGAAAAAATCATACGAATCAGTGAAGAATATCAGATTGATATCAGTCCGTTTGATTTGGTCAATACTTCCGATGAAACCCAGTCTGTTGTCAGATGTCTGCAATTGGTGCGCGAGAAACTGGCAGACACTTTGATGAAAGGCACCTGTTCCACGGCAACCTTGCTCCGCGGCGTGCTCGAAAAAGAGCACGGACTGCGTCACGGAAAACTATTGTCTCATATAGCCGCTTTTGAATTGCCCACTTATCACAAACTGCTGTTTATGAGCGACGGCGGTATGAACATTTATCCGGATCTGGACGCCAAAATCGGCATGATTGAGAATGCTGTACAGGTTGCCAAATCCTTCAAAATCCGTAAACCCAAAGTCGCCATGGTCACCGCCCTGGAAAAAGTCAACCATCAGTCCATGCCCTGTACTGCAGATGCTGCTGTAATCTCTAAAATGTCTGATCGCGGTCAGATTATAGATTGCATTGTTGATGGTCCGCTCGCCCTGGACAATGCGCTGGATAAACAAGCATGCGATATCAAAGGCATTAAAAGTCCGGTGGGCGGAGACGCGGATATTTTGATCTTTCCATTTATTGAAGTGGGCAATGTATTTTACAAAGCAATGACTTGTCTTACTGACTGCAAAACTGCAGGAATTGTTATGGGTGCCAAGGTGCCGGTTATCGTTTCATCACGGTCGGATTCTGAGGATGCCCGCTATTATTCCATTGCATTAGCCATGTTAATTGAGTCGAGCTGCCATGATGAAAAATATCAACCTGATAATATTATTATTGTTTGCACTGTTGCCGGTTCAGAACGTTTGGAGTCAGAAATCAGTGGCCATTTCTGCCCAAAATGGCTTTATCAGACGATACAGAGTGGAACAAAATACTTACAGTTATGGACTGGCCGGGCGTTACCGCTATGGAAACCGCGGCGCTGAAATCAAGCTCGATTATATGCAGGAATCCTATGAAAAGTATGAGGTCAAGGCCAATACATTGCACCTTTCGGCCAGTTATTTGTATTTCCCCACTTTTTTTGTTTACTTTCTAATTGGCGCAGGTGTTAATTTTGAAGAATACACTCAAGCCTGGGAACCGATTCCGAATGAGTATAAAAATGAAACCATCGGGCTGATCGTAACCGGTATGGGAACCCGAATCCCCTTGGCTGACAATTTGTCATTTTCATTAGATGTACGTTATATCATGCAGGATAATGACTTTGAATATCTGCCGCTGCACAAGGATTTCAATTATTATTATCAACTCAATTTACTGATTTCCTATATTTTATTTCAATGATCCCTAAACGCATGGCCAAAGATTATGAAATACTTTAACCTTTGCTTTTTTGTCCTGACTTTTGCCGGACTGACCGCGGCTTTTTCTCAGCCGGAATCTGTGTGGGAGGATAGTCACCCCTTTCAGCGTACTTTTGGTGAAAATGGCGTGATCGTGGACACGGTTGCAATGCTGGAGCCTGTTTTTCAGACTATCCAGCACGAACTGGCGCAAGAGTTCAAGCTGGATGGTATTGAATGGATTTTTCCCTTTGATCGCTTTGATCTCAGTTCTGCAGTCGATGTGGACAATATCTCTGCAGCTATCGGCGATACATCCAACTCGACATATATGATCACCGATCAGCAGGCAAACCGGATTATCATCTATGACCGCTTTGCCAATCAAATCATCAATGACCTGACAAATTTTTCATATTTTTCCCCGATGGACGCGGATTTCATGACAGACAACGGCAGGGCCCGATATATTGTAGCTTTCTCAGGCGGAAACCGGGTGGTCATTATCAACCATATCAACCGGGTCATTTGGGAATATGGAGAAAATAATGAACTGGATTCACCGTCTGATGCAGTTTTTATCAATAATACGGCAGGAGAATATCTCGTTGCGGACAAGGGTCGTGACCGGGTTATCATTGTCAATGATGACAAGGATATAGTGTGGCAACTGGCGGGCGATACCTTGAACAATCCGGTCGACGTCGAGTATATTGCCTCATCAGACAGCACATCCCCGGACGAAATATTAATTACAGATCAAGGAAACCACCGGGTTCTGATCGTCTCCAGAGAGACCAAAGAAATCCTCTGGGAATTCGGTGCAGATTCCAGCCTGGATGAGAACAGGCTACTGAACACTCCCAAAGACGCTGATCGCCTGAGAAACGGTCATATTATCATTGCTGATGCCGGCAACCAGCGAATTATTGAAGTGGACCGGGCAGGGGAGTACTTTTGGGAATTTTCAAACCCGGTTTCCGGTATCGAAGATGTAGATGTGGAACTATCCGACAAATTGCTGGCTGTTCAGGAATTTACACCTGACAGCAGCCAGCCTGCGCAAAAGAAAAAATTGCCGGCCATATTAGGATTTTCCACGGTGATTAAAGCATCTCCTGTCTATAACGTGGATAAAAAAGTGAATTTCCGGCAGCTGCTCTGGCTGGCCGATACACTCACTCAGGCCACCTCCGTCAAGCTGCAATTCAGATCATCCGCAGATTATTTCAGCAAAGACGATCAATATCCGCTATGGCGCGGGCCGACTGGTGATACAACATCATATTATATCCTTTCCGGTTAAAAAATCAACGACTCTCATCGCGGCCATCGATACTATCAGGTGCGTGCCAGGATGGGAACAGAAAATCCGCGAAAAGCACCTTCACTCGAACAACTCTGGGTGCGGTACTTTTTCTATGACTCGGATATCGATCCGGCGCCGCGGATTTATACCACACAAATTCCCGGATCGGAAGTCTCGACAGAAGATGTATCCATAAAGTGGAATGCTTTGGAATACAAACAGGTGCTTCCGAACGATCCGGCTGAGCGGGACAAAGTGCGGTTTAGCTTTCAGATCGTGGACTATGAAACAGGCAGTGTGCTGATATCGGATCTTCCCTGGCGCCCGGAAAATACAGTTACGCTCGATCTGTCTCAATACACGGCGCTGAATGGCATCAAACGCATCTACCTGAATGCCTTTCCCTATACCACAGCCCAATATTTGACTCCCAAACTCCGATCCTGGAGAATCACCTATCAACTCTATGATTCCACTCCGTCAAATATTCAGTTTGTCGGACCGGACCGGACTGAAGTGGAATCCTATACCGGGACCACCAGTCTTCCGCCCGAAAACGAAAGCGAGAATCCCGGCAAAGTATATATCATGCTGGACGATCGTAATCTCGAACAGTCACAGTCATCCATTGATATGCCTGTAAAAGCTGTGAATTCCGGAGATATTGAACACGTTACATTATCTTTGACGGCTCCGTTTCAGGCGTTTTCTCTAATTGACCCTGTACCCATCCGTATTGTTAATGGGACAGCTCTTGTTCATCCGGAGAATGATACTCTGGAAGTATCGGACAGAGATTTGATTACGGTGTCGTATCAGGACCCGGATGACCCGACTGACCGGTCTCAGGACACAGTCACAGTAATTATGGGAACCAAAGGCGAGATTTATATTGAAAACTCAAAAGCCGAGGTATTGTCAACGGCTCATATCGGCGATTCACTTTATGCCCGGGTGACCGGTGAGCATGATAAAAACCTGAACACACAGGGTGCCGATTCCATTGTAGTTGTGCTGAGAAATTCAGTAATCAATGACAGTGAGTTTTTGTATCTCTACGAATTGAAAAATGATGCGGGAATCGAAAATACCGGCAACTTTAGATCAAGTCGCGGGCTGTTGCTAAATGATGATAAAAACTGGGCCCCGGATGACAGTGTGCTTTTTGCTCAGCATGGTGATGTGATTCAGGCTGTGTATACGGATAATTTTACACTGGTCAGCTCTGTGAGTGTGCCGGATCAGGAGCCTGTCGACGATGATTTTTCCGACACAGCTTATAAATTACAGATCGCTCCCAATCCGTTTCGGGAATCCACACATGGCAACTTTCGCCTTCGCATTTTTTCCACTGTCGGCAATCTGACTCTTGACAAACTGGAAATATTCAATTTGTCCGGCCAACGTGTGAGACAAATTCAGGGTGATGAAATCACAATCAGCAATGCAGCAAATCGTACTATAGAAAAAAACAGGTACGGCATTATTGAGAACTGGTGGGACCTTTCTAATAATTCCGGCCATAAAATCAGCAGCGGTACCTATTGGGGTAAAATTCACAGGAAGGCTTGCCAATGAGAACACGGGCTCTATGAAACAGGTATCCGCGTTCACCAAATTTGTTGTGATACGCTGACACCGGTATAACGAGGGTTTTATATTATGAATAGAACTTTTCTGCTATTCTTTTTACCATTGTTCTTTACCTGTACAATCGGCTGGGCTCAAAACGGGGCGGGGTATCATGGCGCCGAATTTTTAAGCGTTCATCCTTCAGCGCGTCGGGTGGCGCTGGGTGATGCCGTAACAGCTATACCTCATGATATCAATGCCGTTCGTTATAATATTGGAGCCGTTGGAGGGTTACGTCACACTCTGCTTACTGCAAATTTTCACAAATGGATTGATGATACTCAGCAGGGATCTTTGGCTTTTGGCTACCCTCAACCCTGGGGTGTGATAGCCGGCGGGTTGTCTTATTTTGATGAAGGCGAAATTCAGAGAATGGATCAGGACTTTTTCAGCACCGGGGAAACCATTCAGAGCGGCGATATGATGCTGTCTCTCGGGTACGGCAATTGGTATAAAACCGAACGGTTTGAACTCGACTTTGGGGTTTCTTTCAGCTATATGCATCAGAATCTTGCCGGTGAAACATCAAATGCAGCAGGTATGGATTTGGGCATGCAGCTGCATATACCGTATGTGTCGTTCGGTGCAGCTGTTCAAAATATTAGTTTGAATAAAGTCCAGTTTGACACTTATAAAACTCCGCTTCCGCGAACCATTCGTACCGGAATAACCGGACATGGGAAAATATACAACGCTTTGACCGGTTTGCTGAGTAGTGATTTAATCTGGATTCGCGATCAGGACGCAAGCATACATCTTGGCGCTGAAATCATCTATAATCAATTATTGGCTTTGCGTGGTGGCTATTCACTGTCCGGCAGCCGAGTTACACCATGGGCGCTGGGATTCGGGCTCTATATCCCGGCGGAATGGCTGAATAATTCACTGGCACGAATTGATTATGCTTATGCACCTATACAAACATTTGAAAGTTCAGCCCACCGGTTTTCGATCCACTTTGCAATGAATAAACTAAAGACTCAAAAATACGATCTGAGCGGCATCAGACAGCGTTTGCAATCTGAAATTGATCAGGCACAGCAAGCTCGAATGAAAATAGAAGAAGAAAAAGAAGCGGCACAAAAACTGCTGGATCAGATCAATGAGCGGCTGGCCAAAATACAGGAAATTGCGGATTCGGATAATCGCATCGAAATTGTCCCTGATAAATCCGACCGTCGTACGCTCACGGTTGTGATGAAGCAGATCAACTTTGACTTTAACAAGTGGGAGATAAAACCTGAATATTTCAATACGATGCACAATATTGCGGATATTTTGAAAACGTATCCTGAAGCTCAGGTGCAGGTATCCGGTCATACCGATTCTATCGGCACTGACCCGTATAACATCCGCCTTTCTCACAAGCGGGTGAACCGTGTCATTTCATTCCTTAACGAGCAAGAAGATATTCCTGAAAATAAATTTTTTATGCCGGTTGGTTATGGAGAATTGCGGCCGATTGCGTCAAATGCAACTCCTGAAGGAAGAGCGGAAAACCGCCGCGTTGAATTTAAAATATTCAGTTTTGACAAGCCGCCCAAAGTTCCCAAAGCCTCTGCAGTATTCGATGTTCTCAAAGCTGACGAGACATCAGTGAAAATTCAGTGTAACGGCAAGACCGATCCCAAAGTCAATTCATTATCCGATCCGCCAAGAGTGGTGCTTGATCTCTCGGATGTATATATCATGGCCGATAAAAAAGTGATACCGCTAAATACCGGTCCGTTTCAGCAGGCAAGGCTCGGATTTCATTCTGAAAACCGTTTTACCCGCGTAGTGCTGGATCTGGAACGTAATGTCAAAATTGACGTTAAAGTCATTCAGGATTATATTATTGTCAATGCCGATTAAGCTGATCTTGCATTTCGATATATTATTGATTATAATACAAGTTAATAAATAGGACAACAGGAGAGAAAATGAAAAAATCTTTATTAGCTTTTTTACTGTTTTTATTCACGTATGGATGTGGGTCTTCTCCGGAAAATTTGATGGCGCAACAGTCCAAATTGGCAATTTATCATTCTAACGATATTATGGGCTATCTTACGCCCTGCGGGTGAAAGACAGCGCGATATGGCGGGTTAGCTCGGAGAGCAACCTTACTCGAACAGGAAAAGCAAAAAGTCGATTATTCAATCCAGGTGGATGCCGGTGGTTTTTTGCGCGGGTATATGGAACAAAACCGATTGCGCACCGAATATCTGATTAAAGGACTCTCCCGTCTTGGATGCACAAGCATCAATCCGGGAATACGGGATTTTTCACTGGGTGTGGAATATCTGCTGAAATTACAAAAGGAAACAAATGTCGATTTTGTTTCTGCAAATGTGTACTATTATGAATCCGGGAAACGAGTATTTGAGCCTTTTGTGATAAGTACTGTTGAATCAAATAATGCAGCATTGAATCCGATCAAGATTGGTATATTAGGTTTATGTCAGCCCAAAAACGTACTGGTACCGGAACACTCGAGTGATATTCAGGTTCAAAGTAAATCTCTTTACGAAAGCATTAAAGACCCTCTGGCAAAATTGTCCAAGAAAGCAGATATTGTTATTTTACTGTATCATGGCACCTTTTCCAATCTAAAGGTTCTGATGGATAAAAATCCTGAAATTGATGTGGTTGTCCTTGGCGGACAATATTATGCTGCCAATCAATATCAGTGGGAAATGCCTGCACTGGTCAGTTCACCGCCGCTTGGAAAGTATTTAAGCAAACTGGAGTTGGTTCTTGACGGCAATCAGGATATAATCACCTACCACAAAGAGCGACTACCTTTGGATGAGGATGTTCCGGATGACCCGGAGATGCAGGAATTGATTCGAGATTATAATGAAGAACAGTAATCCCCGGTCATCCGAGTGCACGAGTTAAAACATGATGATTCGTAATTTTTTTTATGCCAGAAAACAAACTATTAACAAAAAATCAAAGCTGATAGGGGGTAAGGCCTGCGTCCTTGCCAAACTTTATGAAATTGGGATACCGGTTCCTGATTTTTTTGTTCTTTCAGCCAAAGCCTGTGTTCATCAGAAACGGATTCATCTTGAAAAACAACTCGAATCTTTTCTAGAAAAACACGAATGGAATATTTCAAAAGAGACCCCGCTTGCTGTTCGGTCATCCGCTCCATTCGAGGATGACACGGTTTTGTCATGGGCTGGACAACTTGAATCCTACCTCAATTTGACATCGATCCATGGAGTGCTGGACAGCATTGAAAAGATATGGCGCTCTATAAACGATCCGCGGGTGATGAAATATATGAGTTATTTTTCGTATCCCCGGTCAAAACGTACCATTGCGGTTCTCATTCAGAGAATGGTGCGACCACTGTTTTCCGGTATTATGTTTACCAGTCATCCGGTGTGGAACCAAACAGACAGCCTGTTGATTGAGGTTGCGCCCGGGAGCTGTGAAAAAGTGACCGCCGGCACTCTAAATCCTGTGCAGGTTTATGTTAATAAAAAAGACTCGAGTATCCAGGTTTCCAATATTAATAACCCGAAATTGCAGGCATTTATCCATTCAGACTATTTTAATCAGTTGATTGAACTGGGGATAAAAATAGAAAATTATTTTCAGGCCGGTCAGGATATTGAGTGGGCGTTTGATGGAGAGCAGGTGTGGATACTGCAGAGTCGTCCCATCACCAGTATACAGGACGGTCGAATTGCGTTTGATACAGAAGGCCAGCCCTGGACAGATTATTTTTTTGCCGAGCGCTTTGTTGAGCCCCTTTCTCCGCTGGGGTGGAGCATATTGGATGAAAAAATTGTAAAAAACGCATTCAGAGAACCCTTGTGGTATCTTGGCTATGATCACCTTGCCAGGGAAAAAAAACTGTCCCGACTGTTTAATGGTATGCCGTATATCCGGCTGGCCGCATTCCATAATCTGTACGCGATAATTCCCGTTTATCTGATATCCGAGGACAAGCGTAAAGCACTAAAGCTCACCCATGATTTTCACGACTCTGTCACCAGTTTCGTGCGCGCACTTCCGTATTTGATTACACGGTTATCCGGTCATTCCTTCCAATGGCTGCCGTTTTATAATCTCAAGCAATGGAATCAATTCAAACGACGTATGCCGATGATTGAAAACTTGAAAAACCGGGTTGAGCAATCAGAGTCTTTTGAAGAATTCAAATCAATTTTTCTGACGACGGAAAAGTTAACCGAATCTTTTCTGGCCATTCACCGCTGGAGTATTACGTTTGCTGATATTTTTTCGATATTACTGGAAAAATATTTAAAACGCATTGACAACGGCACATTGTCACTAAAAGCAATCGATTTATTATCCGGGCTGGCACACAATAAAACTGTCGAGATCAATCTGGCGCTCAAGAATTGCAAAACCGATCGTGAATTTGAACAGTTTTTATCCAGATACGGATACAGATCTGAAAGTCTTGATATCGCCCAGCCTTCCTGGGCCGAGAGCGGTGAACGCATCAAACAACTTTTGGAAACCGTACATCGCACTGAACATACCGCCTCTATAGGCCGGCTCGACGAGTCACGCAAACAAAAAGAAGCCGAGTGCATTCAATATATACAAACACTGCCATGGTCTGTTCGATACCCGGTAAAATGGATTTTTAAGACACTTTTATACTATGGGCAGGAATTCACCCGTTTGCGGGAGAATCAGCGGGATGCCTGGCATCAGATTCTTTTTGTAATGAGACATACGGTGTTAAAAACAGCTGACAAGCTAATGGCGCAAAAAAGACTTTATAACAGAAACGATATGTTTTATTTGACCCGAAAAGAATTTCTCAAACTGCTCGCGTCGGATGATCAAGCTGTTATCAATATTGACAGGAAAAAATATTCTGAATTCGGACGTAAACCGCCGGTCAAGCATGTCAAAGAAAAAAATAAAAATACACACATCCTGACCGGTATCGGAGTAAGCCGGGGACATGCTGTCGGAAGAGTTCGCATTGCAGAGACTTATGAACAGGCACTACAGGCCCAATATGGTGATATTCTGGTGACGCATTCGGCAGATCCGGCCTGGTCGCCTGTGTTTAATTTACTATCCGGTTTGATTATGGAAACCGGCGGCATCCTTTCGCATGCTTCAATCATAGCCAGGGAATACGGGCTGCCGGCCGTTACGAGTGTTCAACATGCTACGGATATATTCACCGACGGGGAGATTGTCGAATTATCCGGTGAACGCGGGATGATCAAACGTTTTAAAGAGCAGGAGGAGCCGCAGGCGTGAATCTGACACTGGAACAGATATTGGAGCAGTTAAAACGGGACCGCGATTTTACTGATCATGTCACTCAATGGAAAACCATACCGGCACAAGCGGCCAGCTATTCGGAATTTCCAAAACATCTTGATGCGGCCTTGATCGATACGTTAAAAGAACGCGGCATTAATAAACTTTATACGCATCAGGCAACTGCCATTCAAAGCGTTTTTCAGGGAAAAAACCTGGTCATTGTCACGCCGACGGCCTCTGGAAAAACACTATGCTATAATCTGCCTGTTCTGCAGTCGATTCTTGAAACACACGAAAGCCGTGCTCTTTATCTGTTCCCGACAAAAGCGCTTTCTCAGGATCAACTCACTGAACTTCATGAAATCCTGCATGCTGTGAACCGGGATATTGATTTCTCCATCAAAAGCTATACATTTGACGGGGATACGCCGGTCAGCGCACGTAAAGCAATAAAATCCTCCGGCCATATTGTGGTTACTAATCCTGATATGCTGCATACAGGAATTCTTCCGCATCATACCCAGTGGATCAAGCTGTTTGAAAATCTGAAATATATCGTGATTGATGAAATTCATCATTATCGTGGACTGTTTGGCAGTCATCTTGCCAATGTCGTTCGAAGATTAAAGCGAATTTGCATGTTTTACGGCAGCCAGCCAACATTTATTTGCTGTTCTGCTACCATCGCAAATCCCCGACAACTGTGCGAAAAAATCACAGGGGAGACCATGACTCTGGTGGATAACAATGGTGCGCCTCGCGGGGAGAAACATTTTATCCTGTATAATCCGCCAATGGTGAATCGCGAATTGGGAATTCGTCGTTCTTATGTCAAAGAAAGCACACGTATTGCATCCCGATTTTTAACAAACAATCATCAAACTATTGTATTTGCCCGCAGCCGGATGAATGTTGAAATCATGCTGACCTATTTAAAAGAGGCCATGCGAAAATCGCACCAAAATCCCGGCAAAGTAAAAGGATACCGGGGCGGATATTTGCCGCTGGAGCGCCGCAGCATCGAACAGGGATTAAGGAGTAAAGAGATAATCGGTGTTATTTCAACCAATGCCCTGGAATTGGGAATTGATATTGGACAGCTCCAGGTCAGTATTATAGCGGGGTATCCCGGCACCATAGCCAGTACGCTTCAGCAGTCCGGGCGCGCCGGACGCGGCTCTGAAACGGCATTGTCCATCATTGTATCGTCATCCTCACCACTGGATCAGTATATTGCCAATAATCCGACTTGGTTTTTTGAAAATTCCCCCGAAGCCGGTATCGTTGACCCTGACAATCTGGTTATTTTATTAAGTCATATCAAATGCGCAGCTTTTGAATTACCGTTTTCACAGTCAGAACAGTATGGGATACACTTTAACGGCGAAAATGGATTGAGCAGCACACCGGATATATTGGAATACCTTGAAGAAAAACATATTATTCATTTTTCCGGTGAAAAATGGCACTGGATGGCGGAAACTTATCCGGCGGAAAGCGTGAGTTTGCGCAGCGCCGCCCAGGAAAATGTGGTGATTGTGGATCGTACCCGCAAAGAACGGGTTATTGGAGAAATTGATCTGTTTGCGGCTCAGCTAATGGTACATGACGAAGCTATTTACCTGCATGGCGGTGAACAATACTATGTGGATAAACTGGATTGGCAGCGACGTAAAGCTTATACACATCAGGTCAAAGTCGATCATTATACAGATGCTCAGCTGAAAACGAACCTACGCGTTTTGGATGTGAGTGAGCAGAACCAGCAAGAAACACATTTGGCCGCTTATGGCGAGGTGGTTGTGACCAGCGTGGCCACTATGTATAAAAAAATTAAATTCAACACCCACGAGAACATTGGTTGGGGAAAAATACATCTCCCTGAAATTGAAATACACACACAGTCCTTCTGGTATTCATTTCCGGAAGACATACATGATCATTTGGGTATTGACAAACAAAGCCTGGCAGATGGCCTGAAAGGGGTGACCAATGTGATGCGCAACATCATCCCGATTTTCATCATGGGAGACAGGAGAGACTTTGATTCGCTTCCCATGGTGCGTTCTCCGTTGTCCGGGCAGCCGTCATTCTTTATTTGGGAACATTATCCCGGCGGTGTGGGGTACAGTAAAAAAATTTACTCGATTTATCCGGACATAGCCAATGCGGCAAAATCTCACATTACCCAATGCGGCTGCGAAAGCGGCTGTCCTTCCTGTGTCGGTCCTGTTCTCCAGGTTGGAGAACAGGGCAAAACTATAGCTGGTATCCTTTTAGAATATATCGTTAAAGTAGAACTTTGAGAATAGTTTGCCCTCCATCAAAGAAAAATTATACAAGTTAGACACCGGAAAACAGGAAAAGGCACGTGAGACACAGCAGTTTGATCCGGAGCAGCTGCAAAGCATTCAGGCCACTTTAAAACATACGCAGAGGGGATTGTGTATTTCTCGTGAAAAGCGTTTTAGTCTTGATTTTACTCACGGTCCGTATACTTTGGAAACATTTTTACATATTCCTAAAACCGTTTTTGATCTTTTGGCTAAAGAAATCCTGTCGAGAGAATTTAACCCGAAATCTGTTGTTTTTTTAGATACAGAAACGACAGGATTGGCAGGAGGGACCGGCACATATGCATTTATTATCGGTGTCGGCTTTTTTGAGAAAAATGAATTCAAAATTCAGCAATTTTTTTTACCGGACTATGATTATGAATCCGCGCAGCTCTATGAACTTGCAGAATTGCTTGCCTCAAAATCAGCATTGATCACATTTAATGGTAAATCCTATGATATACCCCTGCTGAAAAATCGATTTATATTAAATAAAATCAATCTTGAATGGGAATCGTACACTCACATTGACCTGCTGCACACCAGCAGGCGATTATGGGGCCGACAAATAGGCTCGTGTTCACTGCAAAATATAGAGCAGGCTATACTTAAAATCAAACGAAAAGGTGATATCCCGGGGGCGGAAATTCCCCAGCTGTATTTTGATTATCTCATCCATAAAGATTTGCCTACATTATTGGACGTATTCAAACATAATGTGATTGATCTTCTTTCATTGCTTTCAATTTCTGTCAGTGCATCGCAGCTTTTTACTCATCCGGTGGGAGGGACCGTAAATCAGGATTTTCATTCCGCACTGCGTACATTTATCTCTCTGAATCGTTACAAACAAGCACACCTGTTTATTGAAAAATTACCTGGTCAGATCTGTTTTCAGCCGGAGATACTCTATTCGCGGGCCTTGCTCTATAAACGTATGCAGGACTGGGAATCCGCTCTGGAATGTTTCAGACTGATTGTAAAAAAAGACCGACATCGTTTTATTGACGCTTATATAGAAATAGCCAAACTCTACGAGCATAAATTCAAAGATTATAGAGCTGCTCTGGATACCTTGAATGAGCTTGAAGACCGGATTCGAATGATTCGGGAGCTGCGCGATAAAAATATATTCGACAACAAAGCAATTCAGTATAGACGTGATCGACTATATAGAAAAATCGCGGCTGATGATAGAAATACATTGAAATCGAATGGCATTGATACTGACTCTTAATTAAAGTCTTTTTATGTATTTTGAATTCAATAATTGAAATTAAATTTTCTTGACTTTTTCAATTAATTATAGTAAATTAATAGATATACATTATACGGGGCTATAGCTCAGTTGGGAGAGTGCTTGAATGGCATTCAAGAGGTCTGGGGTTCGAATCCCCATAGCTCCACAAAAGGCGTCTCCAAGACGCCTTTTTTACTTTATACTGCCAATCCCAATGTTAAAATAAAGGACATATCAATGATACCTCAATACAAGCCATCCGAGATCGAGAAAAAATGGCAGAATAAATGGGACGAAACAGAGCTGTACAAGGTTAATCTGGATGATACTGAAAACAAACTGTATTGTCTGGTGATGTTTCTTTACCCATCCGGAGACAGATTGCATATTGGGCATTGGTATAATTACGGTCCAACCGATACATGGGCTCGGTTCAAAAGAATGCAGGGCTATAACGTCTTTGAACCGATGGGATATGACGCATTCGGGCTCCCTGCAGAAAATTATGCCATCAAAAATGGTGTTCATCCCGCTGAAAGCACCCGTCAAAATATAAAAAACATCAGAAAACAGCTCAAAGCCATGGGAGCCATGTATGACTGGAGCAAGGAAATTAATACAAGTTCTCCGGAATACTACAAATGGACCCAATGGTTTTTCCTGCAATTATATAAGCATGGACTGGCCTACAGGAAAAAAGCAGCGGTCAATTGGTGCCCATCGTGTCAAACCGTTTTAGCCAACGAACAGGTCGTTGACGGGCAATGTGAACGCTGTGATTCCGATGTTTGGACCCGGGATCTCAAACAATGGTTTTTCAAAATAACCGACTATGCCGAACGCTTGTTACAGGATTTAGAAAAAATAGACTGGCCACATAAAACCCTTGCCATGCAGAAAAACTGGATTGGAAAGAGTGAGGGAGCCCTCATTAAATTCAAACTGGATGCATCGGATGAACATATCAGTGTGTTCACCACACGGCCGGATACTGTTTACGGCGTTACTTATATGGTATTGGCTCCCGAACATCCGCTTGTCGAAAAGATCACGTTAGAAGAACAAGCTAAAGCGGTTGAAGAATATGTGATTCAAGCCAGGAAAACACGGGAAATTGACCGGATGTCGACCGAGCGGGAAAAAACAGGTGTCTTTACCGGCGCCTATTGTATCAATCCGCTTACAGAAGAACGGCTTCCGATCTGGATCGCCGATTATGCACTTGTCAATTACGGAACAGGCGCCGTTATGGCGGTTCCGGCGCATGATGAGCGTGATTTTGAATTTGCCCAAAAGTACAATCTCCCTATTCGACAGGTTATCAGTCCTGAAATAGATTCTCATCAAGTAAAACTTGAGGGCGCCTATACCGAACCCGGGTATATGATCAATTCTGGAACCTTTAATACGTTAACATCGGATCAAGGAAAAGACGCCATTATCAGCTATCTGGAAGAACACGATTTCGGTGAACGCAAAATAAACTATAAATTGCGTGATTGGCTGATTTCCAGACAAAGATATTGGGGAGCTCCCATTCCAATTGTTTACTGCAAGGACTGTGGTGAAATGCCGGTTCCTGAAAAAAACCTCCCTGTGGAACTACCTGAAAACGTAGAATTTAAAGGTAAAGGAACTTCTGCCATTGCCACTGATAAGAATTTTGTGAATACTGTATGTCCCCAATGCGGAGGTCCGGCCGAACGGGAAATCGATACCATGGATACGTTTGTCTGTTCTTCCTGGTATTATCTGCGCTATCCGAATCCTCATCTGAATGACAAACCATTTGATAAAGATAAAGTAAACAGCTGGTTACCGGTCGATCAATATGTCGGCGGCTCTGAACATGCCGTGATGCACCTGCTTTATGCGCGATTTTTTACAAAAGCTTTTCATGATCTGGGTTATCTTGATTTCGACGAACCATTTCAGTGTCTGCGTCATCAGGGCACCATCACCAATCAAGGTGCTAAAATGTCCAAATCACGCGGAAATGTGGTCAATCCCGATGATTTTGTTGATGAATACGGTTCTGATACCTTTAGAATGTACATGATGTTCATGGGCTCTTATGAAGAAGGCGGTGACTGGCATGATGAAGGTATCCAGGGTATTGAGCGTTTTGTAAAACGTGTTTGGAGGCTTGTGCATATCCTGAATTCACAACGTCCGACCGGCAGCGAAACTGAGAAATTCAGCAAAGTTCAGCGTCAGATGCATCACGCAATCAAATTTTGCACACAATCGCTTTCAGATTTCCATTTTAATACGGGAATCAGCCGGATTATGGAGCTTGTCAATGAAATGTATCTTTATATTCAGGATGTAAAACCTGAGCAGCAGAATACTCAACTCTGGACAGTTGCAGTGCCTAATCTTGTCAAACTTTTCGCACCGTTTTGCCCGCATTTATCGGAAGAATTATGGAGCGTTATGGGTCAGAATTATTCTGTATTTGACGCCTCCTGGCCGGTTCATGATGAAAACGCGCTGAAAACATCGACAGTACAGCTGGGTGTTCAGGTGAACGGTAAAATACGCGGACAAATTGAGGTTGAAGCAGATGCTGATAACAAAAGCATTATAAATAAAGCACTGGAAAATGACAAAGTCAGAAAATACATTGATGGAAAAGAAATAAAGAAATCCCTGGTTGTGCCGAATAAGCTCGTCGTATTTGCCGTAAAATAATCATGTGGGGCACAGGGAAGAAAAGCCGGATTCACCGGCTTTTCTTCACATAATTCTATGTTAACATAACTAATATTATGTAAGGTCGAGTCAATTTATATTTTTCGGGCTTTTAATGATCTAACTTTAATTGCTTACGCGCGTCTGCCTTGATCGGCGATTCTATATCGCTCCATAAAATTTCTTCAAATTGTTGATATGCGGCTTCGTGTTGATTGTCCTCAATCAACACCGTCCCTAAATGATACCTGGCTTTGAGATTATTCCCATCCAATGATACAGCTTCTTGTAGCAATTGTGTGCTCTCTGTGAAATGTTTTTCCTTTTTGGCTATCGCCAAAAGCGTCAGGACAACACTGTCCCGTTTACCGAGCGAAAATGCCTTTTGAGCCGCGCTGCCGGCATCTGCAGGCTGATCAGTAACATCGTACAGCATGGCCAGCAATTTGTAATAATACGGTCTTCCCGGATTAAGTTGTATAGCACGCTGAATGCATTTTACGCCTTTGCCAAAGTTTTGCAGCCTGTAATAACATGATGCCAATGATGCCCAGATATCTGCATCATTTTTCTCATGTTTAAGATAAACGGTATATTTTTCAACAGCTTTATCAATTTGATTTTCTATATAATAATGGTATCCCTGAGCCAATACCTGATCGATATCGATGTCCTCAGGCTGTTGTTTCGAATCCATCTCTGGTGAAAACTCTTTACTCGCTGATTTCAATTCGTTCTGGTCAGTTTTATCCAGTGTATGAATTGACCGCTTTGCCAGCATGCCCATAGTGCTTTCAGGATCAAGTTTGATAACAGCTTTAAGGCATCGGTTTGCATTTTCATAGTCCTTCTCAGCAGCGTAAAGTTTTCCCAGGCCAAAATAAGCTTTTAGTTCATCGGGTGAGTATTGCAGGGCTTTTTCAAACCACTTTTTGGCCTTGTCATTTTCTTTTAGAACACTATACACGGCGCCCAGATTGACCAGACCATTGACATTTTTCGGATTGAACATCAAAGCCTTTAGCAAAATCTGTTCTGCTTCAACATATTGGCGCTTCCTCGAATACAGACTGCCCAATACAAAATAAGCCTTGTAATAAACCGGACAAATTTCTATGGTTTCCTGACAATATTCGATACCCTGATCAAAATGACCGACCTGGAAAAAGGCCAGTCCAATATTATAGTGAAAATCAGGATCAACCGGGTTAATTTCAATGGCCTGTTTCCATTTTTCAAACGCTTCTTTATATTTTTGGGCTCTCGCAAATTCAAGAGCCTCTTTATTGAGTTCATCCGCCTCTGAATATTCTCTGGGTATTCCCCAGAGAATTTCAATCGTGTCATGAATCAATTGCACACGGAAGGATTGTGCAGCTCCCTGAAACTGATCCCGGATAAACTCCTTGATGTCTTCATTTGAAAGTTCAGGGTAAAGCCGAATAAAGTCATCCTGACTGAATTGAACTTTAACAATTTTGCTTTTTTGCTGATTATTGTTTGTAGCCATGGTGGTTTCCAATTGCTATTTTATTCATAACCATTCGGATTACCTTGCTGCCATCGCCATGTGTCTTTGCACATGTCGTAAATAGAGTATTCTGCCTGCCAATTCAATTCATTTTGCGCCTTTTGAGAATCTGCAAAACATTCTGAAATATCGCCAGAGCGTCTTGGTGCAAATTTATATTTAATTTTCCTGTCGCAGGCTTTTTCAAAAGCGTCTACCATTTCCAACACGCTGTAGCCTTTGCCTGTTCCCAAATTATAAGGTTCATATCCGGGATTGCTGTTCAATTTTTCAAGCGCTTTGAGATGTCCGCGCGCAAGATCTACAACATGTATATAATCCCGAACTCCGGTGCCGTCACGGGTTGGATAATCATTTCCAAATACAGACAAATGATCCAATCTGCCAATAGCAACCTGGGCAATATATGGCATCAGATTATTCGGAATGCCGGTCGGATCTTCACCAATTTTTCCACTGGGATGCGCTCCGACCGGATTAAAATACCGCAATACAGCTGCATTCCATTCAGTATCGCTATGATATATATCCCTGAGAATCTGTTCAATCATCAGCTTTGTACGGCCGTAAGGATTGGTAGCCGTCAGGACTGCAGTTTCTTTAATGGGTACGGTTTCCGGCTCTCCGTATACAGTCGCTGATGAGCTAAATACTATATTTTTAATATTTTGCTCCTGCATGGCCTTGCAGAGAGTTATGGTACCGGACACATTGTTTTCATAATAGAATAATGGATACGCTGTAGATTCACCCACTGCTTTCAAACCGGCAAAATGAATAACCGCATCAATTTTATGAGTTGAAAATATATGCAAAAGCCCTTCAAAGTCCCGCAAGTCGGTTTGGTAAAATGTCGGTTTTTTGCCGGTTATGTCCTGAACACGTTTTAAAGCTTGCTTCTTGCTGTTATAGAGATTGTCGGCAACGATGACATGATAACCGGCATTTAACAACTCAACACAAGTATGACTGCCGATATATCCAGCACCGCCTGTCACAAATATTGTTTCCAATCCAGTTCTCCCGCATTTAGATAGTCGTCCCAGTTTTTAGGACATTCAGCTTTAATGTTAATGCGTTTTTTAATGTTGGGTGTTCAAATTCTATCGAATGCGCATGCAGAGCCAGGGATCGTAGAGGAAATTTTCGGTTAGAACCATATCGAAAATCCCCGACAACCGGATGACCTCTGTGCGCAAACTGTACTCTGATCTGATGATGCCGGCCGGTGCGTAAAAGGATTTCCACTAATGATTGTTTCCCATCAGAAGCTTTACGTTTGAACGATAATTCTGCCACTTTTGCATTATTCCCCGACTGTACAATGTAACTGTTGACCTTTTTCCTGATCATATAGTCCTTAAAAAAACCATTTTTCTCGATATGTCCATGGATGATTGCATGATAATTTTTTAATATTTTCTTCTCACGCAATTGTTTTGACAATCTTGCCGCCGATTTTGATGTTCTTGAAAATAAAACAACCCCGGATACCGGCCGGTCTATCCGATGTAATAATGCCAGATATACATTACCAGATTTATGATACTTTACCTTGATATAGCGTTTCGCTTCCTCAAACAGCGATAGGTCTCCGGTCATATCTCCCTGAACCAGGATACCCGGCGGTTTATTTACAGCTAAAATATGATTGTCACTGTATAGAATGTTTAGATCAAGCATAATTTTATAACATACACATTTTTTTTAAAAATTCAAAGATACGAAATCGCTTCGACATTGATACTCAAAGCTCCATAATGACTGATCACTTTTCCTTTTAAAAGAAAAACCCGGTTTTTATCCAGCATGTGTTTAAATGTTTCAAACGCTTTTGGAAACAAAGTCGTTTCATAGAGACCTGAAAGATCTTCAAAACTACTGAACTGCATTAATCTGTCATGCTTGGTCCCTGTCACCTTGCCGGTAATATACCAACCGGCCGCTCTAATGGGTTTGTTAATATGCTTATGAAAAGAATCTGAAGGTATTAAATGCAATTTACCAAGCTGTTCCTGATACAAACTAAGAGGATGCTGCGAAATCATCATTCCAAATAATTCGATTTCGTGATTTAACTTTGTTTTCTCATCAAATTCTTTGATCGGTGGAACCTCTTCTTTTAAATCCCGAGCAGTAAATAAAGACACATTCTGTTTGTATTTTGAATTCAATTTCAACATCCACAATAGCTGTGGACGCGTATAAGCTGGTTCCAGATTGTCGAAACATCCGGATTTGATTAATAATGAAATATCATGGCTTTTCAAACGAGTCCGCTCTGTAAAATCCCTGAATGAGCGGTACAATCCATTTCTATGACGTTCATTGACTATTTTTCTAATGCTTTCATGTTTTAGCGCCTTTATCTGCATGAAACCAACGCGTATAGTGCGGTCTTTACCATGATATTCCAGCAAGCTGTGATTAATATCCGGCATCAATACAGTTAATTCCATTCTTCTGGATTCAGAGATGTAAGCAAAAGTAGAGTAATAACCTCCCTGATTTGAAATGACAGCAGCCATAAATTCTGCAGGATAATGAGCACGCAGATAAGCCGATTTAAAAGATACCATGGCATAGGATGCGCTATGAGGTTTGCAAAAACTATATCCGGAAAAACTCATGATCATATTCCATACTTTTTCACAAATATCAACAGAAACACCACGATATTGTGCATTGTCAAAAAATTTTTGTCTATAATCTCCGAGCTTTTTCTTTTGGTGTTTCTTTGAAATAACCTTACGCAAGTCATCCGCTTCATGAGCGGTGAAATCAGCCATAGCCATTACAACACGCGAAACATCTTCTTGATAAATCATTATACCATATGTTTCACGTAGTACTTTAAGTGAAGGATGAAGATAAGTAAACCTCCCCCCTTTTAAACGCCGAATATATTCATTGACATATTCATTGGCAGCAGGACGTATGATTGAACTGTGAATGACAAGATGTTCGAAATCGCCTGCACCCGTTTTTATTTGCAGCTGACGCATCGCCGGTGATTCAACATAAAACACCCCCATTGTTTCACCCCGACCCAGTAGTTCTGCTGTGGCTATATCCTGCAGCGGTGACCAGGTTTGATAATCAATATCGATATTATAATTGGTTTTCACAGCTGTAAGACTATCCCGAATGACAGCAAGCGACCGGTTTCCCAGGATATCAATTTTAACCAGTCCATAATCTTCAGTTTGATCTTTTTCCCATTGGATCGTGTATAATTTTTGATCTTTTTCCAGCGATGATGACACAGTCTGGAGTGTTTCCTGATCTTCACGCTTAAAAACCAATCCGCGGGTTGCCGGCTGAAGTGGTACATGCCGCGATAAACCATCCGGCGCTATGACGACCCCACCACAATGCACTGAAAGATATCTGGGATAGTCCCGAATTGTTTCGGCAGTGCGTAATATCTCCGGCCAGGGATCCACAAGCTTGATGTTTCTAAACGCGGGATGACTATGTATAATATAAGTCAAATTATCCGGCTGCCCTATTCCGGACATTTTTTTTGTAATCCGGCTAATCTCCTCATCCGGCATACCATAGACTTTTGCAACTTCTCGAACACAGGATCTTGCTTTAAATGTGATATGATTAGCGATCATTGCTGCATTTTCCACTCCGAATTTTTTAAAAATATAGGCAAGAATGTTATCGCGTTCATCCCATGGAAAATCTACATCAATATCGGGCGGTTCAATACGACCCGGATTTAGAAATCGCTCAAAGAAAAAATTGTATTTGACTGGATCAACGTGGGTTATGCCTAAAGCATAGCTTACAAGACTGGCAGCAGCAGAACCTCGACCGCATGTACGAGGTGCCTGCTGAACAATATCCGCAACAACCAAAAAATAAGAGGCAAAATGTTTCTGAATAATAATTTCATACTCATAATCAAGGCGTTTTTGAATTTCAGTTGACAGCATTCCATATCGGTTATAAATTCCATTTAAAACTTTTTCGTACAACAATTTGTTCGCAGATTCGCCCTGCCCCCCCGTGATCTCGGGAAAAATAAATTGCAAATCAATAAAATAGCCGGAACACTGTTTTGCTATCAAATAACTGTTTTTTAATGCCGTAGGATTTTCTTTGAAAAGAGTCTGCATCCTGGCTGCAGATTTTAGATAATGACTACTCGTTATTTCTCCCAAATCCGCTTGATCCAGTGTGGTATTGTCGCGTATTGCGCAAAGTACCTGAAATTTACTATATCCTTCCTTGTCTGCAAAATGAATATTATTGGTTGCTACTGTGGGAACATTGTTAGCCTCGGCCCAATTTTGAACAGTCCGGTAATGGTCAGACTGTACAAGTTCTGCAAAAACATTTGGTTGTCCCTTTAGCTTATCCAAAAACATTATTTGATTCGATAAAATTATGACATCAGGATAACCGCTTTCAAGAAACCGGGACAATGCAAAATCATTACTGCAATAAAGCCGTGTCAACAAGTCACAGATAACCTGGTATCCGTGTTTGTTCTTGGCCAGCATGACACAGTGTTCCCGTTCGGTATCAATGAAAGCGCCGATAATCGGATGGATTCCATAGGTTTTACAGGCTTCCAGGAACCAAAACAGACCATAGAAACCATTGGTGTCAGTCAGGGCGAGATGAGAGAATCCCTTGCGTTTTGCAGTTTTGCAAAGATCTTCAATAGAACTTGCCCCCCATCCCATTGAATAGTTTGAATGAACATGTAAATGGACATAATTAAAGGACATCTGCTCATTCTGCCAATATAATACAATCAATTAAATAACAATAGGTTAATAGAATTATCCCGGGGTAGCCGGGATTGCATTTTGAATTCAATACTAAACCGGAGTGTTTATCGACTTTTCAAACACGGCGTATTCTTTTGATTTCTCGCCATTCATCAAATTTTCCGCTAATCGAATAACCATTTTATTATCATCCAAAATCCAGCCAACATCACTGTATTCATAGCCGGCAGATTGCGTATATTGTTTTTGTTTATAGATCATAACCCCATCCAGTCCCAAACGACGATATTTTTTCTTGACCCCCAAATACCCGAGTCTGAATCCTTTACATCTATTTTTGCTCAGGATCATTTTCAAAGCGCGCAGCAATTCGCAGCGAGGTACACCATTTGATCGGCACCATTCGTTCTGCCACATTCAGTACCCCGCCAAAAAAAGCTGCCGGCTCTCCATTTACATAGATAAACATAAACAGGTTTTTTTCCATGATGAGCATCATATCATTAACGATTGCATAAAACTCTTTGCGCGTAAAGGGTACAAAACCAAAATTATCACTCCAGGCATCGTTGTAAATGTCCAGCATTTCCTGTTTTCGAATGCTCAGGGGGCGTTCATCCCAATGTTCAAACGTTAAATCAAACCGATCAATGACTTTTTCTGCAACCCGCTTTAGCTTATCTTCCATTTCATTCATGACAGGGATTTCCCAGGATAAAATTCCCTTGACCTTTTCTAACCCGGCATCTTTTAGTAAATCAGCATAATAAGGTTTGTTATAGTGATAATAAAGCACGGGTCTTGAATCAAAGCCATCCACCAGGCAGCCTGGCGTTGCCTCGTTTACAGGAAGATGTTGCGGTCCGCGCAGGGTATCCATTCCCTTGTTTCCAAGCCACTCTTCTGCGTGCTGCAACAGTGTCTTGGCAACAACTGGATCATCCACACTCTCAAATCCCCCAAAAAAACCTGTTCTGTCATCCCAGTGCTTATTATGATTATAATTTATAAAAGCATAGCAACGCCCGACAATTTTATTGTTTTTTTCAGCTAAAAAGAATTGAATCTCGGCATGTTCAAAAAACGGATTTTTGGGCTCAAAAAATCCTGTCATACCAATAAGACCGAAGCCCAAGTACTCATAATTGAGCAATGGAACATATTGCGGATCGTCTTTATAAAGAGTCCAGTGGAAATCCACAAATTTTTTCAATTTTTGTTTATCCGTATTGCCAAACGAAATAATTTGAAGACATTCTTGCATTGTTGGGCCTGCCTTTCTGGTCTTTTGCAAAACAAATCCGGATTTGACACAATCCGGCAAAAGTAATCTATAAGTAAATCGCTTCTTTATTAAATGTACTTGTTTAACACGTTTTATTACATTGTTTTTGCCGAGTATTCATTAATATACTACTTTTCTAATTCCATGCAAGCTAAAACGCTTATTTATTAGACTATTATCTAAAAATCAATTTAATTTCCATATTTCTGAAAAAAAGGTTGCATTTAAAAAATGCTTTTGATATTTTAAGCCTCGTTATAGTAAAAAAAAAAGTTGTTAATTTCAATTAAAACAAATGGGAGGATATTATGAATCGCGATCCTTTCATTGAGGATGATCAATCTTTTTTTGCAAACAACCCTGAACAGGATTCTTTTAAAATGATGGATGAACAACCTGATATTGAAGACGATGAAATCGAAGATTGGGATGATGAAGAGGAAGAAGAAGAAGAAGATCAAGAACTCGATGAAACTATATCTGAAGATTTTGAAGAAGAGTGGGACGATGAATACTTGGAAGAAGAAGTTGAGGCCGATGATCCCTTGTTGTTAGAAGAAGACGAGGAAGAATGGGAAGACCTTGAAGAGGATTGGCTTTACGGTGCACCTTCCTGGGAAGGTGACGACGAGTGGGATTAACATCCGAATCTCAATGATTATAGACTTGAATGTAGTTGTGGAGGCAGATTTTGAATT
This sequence comes from candidate division KSB1 bacterium, assembly GCA_034521575.1. Classification (NCBI taxonomy): domain Bacteria; kingdom Pseudomonadati; species Candidatus Zhuqueibacterota bacterium. The sequence continues at coordinate 717,817 of JAXHMJ010000002.1, read as the reverse complement.
TTTTTCTGGAAGAAGTGAACGGTATCAAGATCATAAAACTCAAAGAACAAAAATTGGATTCCAATGTAGCTCCTGATTTAAAAGCTCAATTCCTGGTACTTATCGGCAAAGGGAAACAATTGATCCTTGATTTGAGTAACGTCAATTATTCAGACAGCTCCGGTCTTGGAGCCATTTTGCTCGGCTTTAGATTGGCGAGGGATAATAATGCGGATTTCGCTATATGCGGTGTACAGGAGCGTGTTAAGAAATTGATACAGATCGCACAGTTGGAACATACAATTAGACAATACCAGGATCATCAGTCTGCGATAAAAGCTATGCAGATGACCTAAAAAAATGGCGCTACAATTTGTTGCAGCGCCATTCTAATTGCCACCCTCCCCCCTTTTCTTTTATTACGAACATCCACTGGTTGCACCGCAGGTCAGACACTTGTAACATGATCCGTTCCTTACCATCATGCTGCCGCATTCCGGACAGGGCGGAGCATCTTCCTGATGTTCAAACGAGTATTTTTCACTCTCATTGTCTTTTAATTGCTGAGCAATATTTTGTTTTTCAACATTTGTCATACCCAGCGACTTTGTTTCTGATTGTTTATCAGAATCACAGAGATAGCGGTCACCTAACCAACGGAAAATATAATCGGCAATCGATTTGGCCATGCGGATACGCGGATTATTGGTATATCCGTAAGGTTCAAACCGTGTATGACTGAATTTACCAACGTATGTTTCAAGCGGCACACCGGACTGAAGCCCGATTGATATCGATGTGGCAAAACAATCCATCAATCCCGACACCACCGATCCTTCTTTCGCCATGGTGACAAATATTTCACCCGGCGTTCCGTCCTCGTATTCACCCACAGTCAGATAACCTTCATGACCGCCGATTGAAAATTTATGAGTAACAGCGTTCCTTTCATCCGGCAGCCGGCGTCTAATCCCGCGTTGACCCTGGGGAACTCTGGAATCATCTATTTCTGTTCCCGTCGACAAGGGCTGTGTCCGCTTTGAGCCATCCCGATAAATTGCAATGGCTTTTAAGCCAAGTTTCCAGGCCTTGATATACGTTTGATAGATATCTTCTGCTGTGGCGTCTTTTGGCATGTTGACTGTTTTTGAAATAGCGCCGGATAAAAACGGCTGTACAGCGGCCATCATGCGTACATGTCCCATGTAAGGTATAAACCGCTTTCCATTTTTGGCTTTAAAACTGCAGTCAAAAACAGGTAAATGAGCGGATTTTAAATGCGGTGCACCTTCTATCGTTTCATTCTCATCGATAAAATCAAGAATCTCCTTGATCTGCTGTTCTGTGTAATCCAGCCTGTCAAGCGCAGATGAGATTGTCTGGTTGACAAGTTTCATAAATCCGCCACCGACCATGCTTTTGGTTTTGACAAGCGCCAGTTCCGGCTCAATCCCGGTGGTGTCACAATCCATCATAAATCCAATGGTACCTGTGGGAGCCAGTACCGTGGTTTGGGCATTCTGAAATCCGTAAATTGCTGCCGAACTCTAATACTTCTGTCCAGACTTCTTCAGCGGATTCAATAAGATTATCGGGAACCAGTGAGTTTTCAATATTTTTAACGGCGTCTTTATGCTTCTTCATGACATTCAGCATGGGCTTGGCATTTTTCTCGTATTCATCAAACGGCCCGATAGAGCTGGCCAATATTGAAGAAGACAGATAAGCCTGACCTGTCATCAATGCGGTTATTGTCGCTGCCAGCGCACGGCCGCCCGGACTGTCATAAGCCAGTCCAAAATACATCAAGAGAGCGCCCAGATTCGCATAGCCCAAACCCAATGGACGGTATTCGTGAACTGCTCCCCGCCTCCAGATAGAATCCAGTAGGATAACTTGAGTTGCCCACAAGTATTTCCTGCGCTGTGATTATAACATGAATCGCATGCCGAAAAGCGATTGCATCAAACTGTCCGTCATCATCAACAAATTTAAGCAAATTAAGAGACGCTAAATTGCAAGCTGAATTGTCAACAAACATATACTCGCTGCAGGGATTTGAAGCGTTAATGCGGGCAGAATTGGGACAGGTGTGCCAATCATTAATCGTGCTGTCGAATTGAATTCCCGGTACTTTCACAGATATGTGAAGCATCACATATTTCATTCATCAGGTCTCTTGCTCGATGCCGTTCCACTATTTCATTACCTGTGATAGACCGAGTACACCATTCCCGGTCTTCCTCAACTGAACGCATAAACTCATCCGTTACACGGACACTGTTGTTAGAATTTTGAAAAAACACAGAATTGTAAGCCTCACCGCCGAATGATCCATCATAACCGGCATCAATGAGCGCCCAGGCCTTTTTCTCTTCATTCACTTTGCAATTGATAAATTCGCGGATGTCAGGATGCCCAGCATTAAGGATGACCATTTTCGCAGCGCGTCTTGTCTTGCCGCCGGATTTAATAACACCGGCGAACGCATCATAACCACGCATAAATGAAACAGGACCGGAGGCTTTGCCCCCGCGAGAGGTGCTCTCTTTTGACGATCTCAATGATGAAAAGTTGGTGCCGGTACCCGATCCCCATTTAAACAGTAATCCCTCTGTCCGGGACAAATTGAGAATGGATTCCATTGTGTCATCCACAGCATTAATAAAACAAGCTGAACTCTGCGGCTTTTTTTCGCAGCCCAGATTGAACCAAACCGGACTGTTGAACGATGCTTTTTGGTTAACAAGAAGATGCGTCAACTCGGCTTCAAAAATATCCGCATTTTCCTGATCTGAGAAATAACCCGTGTTCTCACCCCACTTTTTTATGGTGATGACAATTCGGTTAATCATCTCCTTTACACTTGTTTCAGGTTCCTCCGAGCCTCTATTGGTGTGAAAGTATTTGGATGCCACGATATTCAATGCAGTCTGAGACCAATTCTTTGGCACTTGTACATCTTCACGAACAAATACAACTTTTCCTTTGTCATTGGTGATATTTGCCGTCCGTTGCTCCCACTCCAATTCGTCATAAGGATGGACCTGAGGTTGTGAAAAAAATCGGGAAATAGTAATTCCTGAATTCTTTTCAACCTGAGAGTCTGTTTCAGAATTTGATTCCGATTGTGTTGCATGACCAAAATCAAGTTCCGGAGTCTCGTTTTTCATACTCACCTCATAACTCGTAATTATTGAAATTATACGATGAACCCTCATCCCCACCTCATCGCTCCCGTTAAAAAAATATAGACAATTCATGGTCAATTGTCAAGTTAAATAACAATATATAGTATTTTTTCATTCCTCTGACGTCAACTTGTTGTAGTTTTAATAAAAAGAACAAGATATGGTGCTTTTTCTGAAATGTTTTGACTTTAATTAATGATATAGTTATATTGAATTCAAAAACCGATCCTTATGAGATTTTTATTTCTGATATTATTTGCTGCGATTCTGTTTACACTTTGTTGTGATTCCGGCAACACCGAAAGCAGCATGTCTACTTTGGTTCAGATAACGCCTGACACAAGGATCAGTGCTCAGGAGTTCCTCTTACGTATCATTTATTCCAAACGTCCCGCCTACTGCAGTAACAATCACAGAATTCATAAAAAAATTATTTTTAATTCTCTGCTGGCTGAAAAACTGTTCGCCCTGAAAGAAGGCAAAGATAATCTTTTAAGTGAATCCGAGCATTTCCAGCTCTTTTTGAAAGCGCATCAGGAAAATGCTATGAGATATTATCTATATCAGCAAGATCATAAAGACTCTTTATCTATGGCAATAGACAGCACGATGATAGACAGTATCTATGAAAATTATTCCTATCAATACAAGACCCGTATCTTAAAGAGTCCGGGTGGCCTGAGTGCCGATTCCGCCAGTCCATTTATTTCAATGACACCCAAGTCCGTTCCATTTGATTCGTTCTGCATTGACAGCATTTATTCAAAGACCGTGTCCTGGAGCTTGAATCATCAGGATAAACTGACAACCGAAATATTTAAAACGGAACGCAAGACGGGTGACCTGGTCGGTCCTGTTTTCATCGACTCTGTGTTCCATTATGTAAAAATAGTTGACAAACAGTATCTCCCCCCGCTGCATAATTCCGTATCCATGATAAAAGGACAAATAAAGTTGGATCTCTGTTATTGTTCTTTTGTAACCTATATCAATCAACGTACTGCTGCTGCGAACATAGAGTTTGTAAACGAGAATCTTACAAAAGTTGCTGATATCATATATGATAACCCAAAAACTCGAAACAATTCACCAGCGTTCTGGCGCGAGAAAACGATTATATTTCTGCATAATTACTATGATGTTCTCTATGAATCTCTAAAACTCTCCTCATCTTGAGATTTAAGAATAAGGAATGGAACATAGAAACTCTACTGTTAAAATCATCGACTTTTCCATTCTTTCTAAAGCCGGAGCACTTTTCAAGAGATCAGTGGCGTTCTGTTTTTGAGCGCAATCTCAGAGAACTTGTGGTTAAAGATGCTATGACGCAAAAAGCATATAATCGCCGTTTGCATCACGCTCCGCTAGTACAGCAATACAGAGCCATGTTCAAAGATGCGTATCTTGCAGAATTGCATCGTGAATATCTTTTAAGCCGTATTAAAAAGAAAGCAAAGCAAGATTATTTCAATGTCATCACACAATTCCTGAATCCATATGTCGAACAGCTTTTAAAGTCTGATGAGAAAAAGATCAGACTGAATGATAAAGCGTATAAACAGGTGGATCTGGTTAATGTCGATTTGAATCAGTTTACCGGTATACAATATCTTCCCCCGGAGGTTCCAGGCTTTCCCATGATTACCACATATAAATGGCTCGATTATATCGAGCTCTACTCTAATCTAGTTCCCTGATTGCATCGATTCGTTTAAGGACAGGCGGATGAGAATAATAAAGAAAAACATAAAACGGGTGCGGTTTTAGATTAGACAGATTGTGAACCGTTAGTTTCTTGAGCGCGTTGATCATGGAATGTTTGTCATTTCGGGTCTTTACAGCAAACCGGTCTGCCTCATACTCGTTCTTGCGCGAAAAGATATTCAATAAAAGCGATATAAATAGTTCAATAGGCGAATAAAGCATCCCAAAAAATAAAAGTCCCGCATAAACCGACATTTGTTGCATATAAAAAGCTTCAAATAATCCCTGATGCGATAAAAAAATGGACAAAAGATAAAAGACAAAACCCGTGTGGCAAAATGCTAATAATCGTGCTTTTTAATATATGCTTTTTCTTATAATGCCCGACTTCGTGGGCAAGTATAGATAAAATTTCTTCATCATTATGTTGCTCTACAAGGGTGTCGAAAAAGACAATGCGTTTATTCTTTCCAAACCCGGTAAAAAATGCATTTGATTTTCTCGACCGCCTGGACCCGTCCATCACAAAGACTCCAGAGATTGAATAATCGACAGAATCAAAAAATGATTTTATTTTATGATAGAGTTCATGCTTTTCCAAAGGTTCGAATTTGTTAAAAATAGGCATAATCCAACGGGGGGCAATATATTGAACAACAAGTGTAAAAACGGTAACCAGAGCCCAGCCGACAATCCATGCAAAAGTTCCCAGATATTGGAAAATCGCCAGAATACCTGTGAGCAGCGGAACACCGAGTATCAAACTGAGCAGCATTCCTTTAAGAATATCGAGAATAAACGTTTTCCAGGTTGTTTTGTTAAACCCATATTTTTCTTCAATCACAAATGTTGAATAAATGCTGAATGGCAGATCGATTATAAACTTGGCAGCCCCCAAAATCGCGACAAACAAGATCCCTGTCAGTATATCTGACAAGTTTAATTGCCGCAGCATACTATCCAGCCAATTAAAACCACCTGAAAACCAGAACACCAGCAGAATTAGCAAATCCATTGTCTCAATAATTTGACCAAAACGGCTCTTTTCTTTGGTGTACTCCTGAGAGGTTTGGTAGCGTTTCTGATCATAGTATCCCTGGAATTCCTCCGGCAGTTCGCGCTTTATGTGCCGGATGTTCAGCATATCCGCGGTACGAGATAAAATAAACTCAATTAAAAGAGCAGACAGGATAACAACAGCATAAATATTCATAAAATCCTCATGTTGTTGAACTTTAAAAAATCCTTTCTTTTATAACTTGTAAAAACTTGCGGGCTGCCTGATAATCCGGTTTAATTTCAAGAACTTTTTCGCAATCCGCTATAGCAGCGGGATAATTTTTTAGCTCGAAATTCAACTGCGAACGGCTAAAGTAGCCGTCAATATGCAAGGCATCGATGTCAATTGACCGATCCAAATCTTCCAGAGCCCGGTCATACTGTTTCAACATCCGGAAAGCCAATCCCCGGTTGCTGTGTGCTCTGGCATTGTCCCGATTTTTTTCAATGGCCATAGAAAAATCTTCTACCGCTTTGATATAATTTGACAATACGAAAAACACCATACCGCGATGGTTGTAGACAATGGAACAAATTTTGTCATTTGAGCAGGACTCGACAATCCGGGTATACAGGGAGAGCGCCCGGTCATATTCATGCTTGCTGTGCGCATCCAGTGCATTGAACAACAGGTTGTGAAGCTCGTCATGTAGACTGTTTTCATAATTGCGCAAATTCTGGACTTCTTCTGTGTCGGTCGAAATGTTTTCCATCATGGATAAATTTTGAATCGCATGAAGTTTTTCGTATAGTGAATTTCTGCGTTTATCGTCGAGCTTCTGCCGGGCGCGTTGATAATCACGTATTTCCTGAAAAATCATATCAGTCAGCGTCAATGAAGCGTTAATAGATGCAAGTTTTCGTTTTAAATAATCATTCAGAGGGGATTCATCTGATTTGTAAATGATTTCGTGTTCGGCTTCGGCCCATGCATCTTGAAGTTTTGTTCTCAATTGCAATTCAAAAACATTTTCTGTAAACGGGATCGGGCGTTTGATCAACCCATCCGGAAGTTCAATCAGCATATGAATGGATTGATATCCGAATTCGCCTGCTGAAAATTTAGAGCCTTTGTATTCATGTTCTTTTACAGTAAAAGAGTCATACAGACATTGCTGAATTTTATCCAAATCATTCAGAAAAATACAAACAACACGCAGTCCGATGATATCTGTAATTGTAGAGGAATTTCTGACATGATTGAATGAAAGCAAAAGCTTTTTATAAAAGCTATCAAAAGATTTGATACGACTCTTGACAGATCCTGTTATCTCATTTTCATCTAAAAGATGATTTATTTTTTGCAAAACCCTGTGCGATATACTCTTGTAATGATCAAATGATTCTTGATAGGCAGTATAAAGTTCGGTTCTGGATGGAAATTGCTTTTGATGATTGGTGTTGTTCATATGTTCCCGACTTTGGTTTCAAGGGCATCATTGAATATATGAAAAATATTGGAATAAAAAAGAAAAAAATCCCATACCCGGGCTGGATAGAGTGACCGTTCAAAACAGACAAAGGTTCGCCGTGCGAGACTTTGTGCTGATGTATAGATGAGAGAGAACGTAGCTTATCAAGTATGAATTCTATTTGTCTTGCTGATAATTTAAAAATTCTTTACGGGTTACGATTCCAATATGACCTGAATAAATACCACCATTTCCTCCGAGATCGTAGACCTTGACTGCAATCAGATTTTCTTTATTTTCGCGTATGAGATAAGGAGGTATGAAATACGCTCGCTTCGTATTGCAATAAGATTTGGTTTCTTTACCCTTTTCAGGAAAAACACCGGTAGAGCCGATACTGACTCCGTTTAAAAAAACCTGATCGATATCATCAATCTTTCCGACAACAAAAATAAGTTTCCGATTTTTTGTTCTTTTAATCTCAAAGGATTGACGATACCAGGCATATCCGTTATAATTGGGAAAACCCTGTTGCTCCCAATGCGAAGGAACTCCGACCCTGCGCCATCCGGTATCATCATAATCCGGCGAGGCCCATTCATTGTTATTACCGGGCTTAAATTTCCACATACCGCTTAAATCCCGCCAGCAAATTGAGTACATCATCACGCGAATAAATACCAATATCGCCATACACAATACCTCCCCTATGATGATAATCATATACCCGTACTGTAATGACGTTCTGTTTACCGTAATTGATGAAACCCGCTGGTACTTCATATAGTCGATTTTTATCATATGCCGTCTGATAATGTGGCGGAAAATCGCCGTTCCCTCCCAGGAGGTGACCGTTGAAATAGGTTCGGTCGACATCGTCTATCTGGCCAAGCTTTAAATAGATTAGTTTGTTTTGCAAATGCTTGGGAATCGTTATTTTGATCCGGTACCAGCCATAGCCGTCATAGCCGGGAAACCCTTCATTTTCCCATGGTGAGGGAACAGAGACTTTGGACCATCTCGAGTCGTCATAACCCGGTTTTGCATAATTTAAATCATCACCAATTTCAAACAGCCAGACACCTGAAAGATCGATCTCTTTATTGAGGTCCCGCGCTGTCCCGGTTGAAACCGCTATCAGATAAAGCAATATCAGAATGCGTATAAATTTACAATTTGAGCCATTCACTTTGATCAAGAGTCCGTATTGTATTTTTCCAGGAGTTTGATATTATTTTCATAATCATAATAAGTGCTGGTCATTAATTTAAAAAGCGAACGCCTGTATCCAAGATAAGCGTCCAGAAAATTCATTTCTGTATCTTTTTCGCGGGTGACGGCCTCCAGTACTTCCTGCAGGGCTATTTCGTCTTTATCATATTGGCTCAGTGTGCGTTCAGTGATCTCTTTTGCCATTTTACGGTTGCTGTGCATATTTGTGGCTCGGGGATTTGATATTCTTTCATATTTTGAACGGAATTCTCAATCTCTGAACGAATACTGTTTTGGATTTCTTCTTTATACAGGTCATATTTTTGAATCGATATTTTCTGTGCCTGAATCCTTGCCCGTCTTTGTCCCCAATCCCATATGGGCATATAAGCGCTCAAAGCTACTGAATAACTGTTTTCATAATCCTGCCGAATCAGTTCCTCATAACGGGGATTTTGCCGTTCCAGCCCAAAGGTCATTTCCAGATTTAAACGAAAAGAGTTCCAGCCTTTTACATTGATTAAATTAATTTCCTGTTCATTTTTACTAATGTCAATTAATCGCAATCTCGGTCTGAGCTTAAAGCCATTCTGTACAGCTTCTTCAGGATTGATCGCAATATTGGAAATCTCTACAGCAGTTTTGATCACTAAAGAATCACCGGACTCTAAACGCAACCGCTGTTTCAATCGCGTTTTTTCCATACGTAGATTGCTTTTATTTTGCGCCAGTTTCTCCTTGACGTTGTTTAGCTCCACACGAACTTTAATGCAATCCAGGGATTCTTCTCCGCTGGCAGACCGACAATCGGCAATGTCATAACATTTTTCAAGATTTATTATTTGCTGATTAAATATCATATTTTGAAAAGACAGACGATACAAATCATAAAAATCATCAGCTATATCATCGATCAAATCAACCTGATCATCGAGAAATTGTAGCTCTTTACGCTCAAGAGAAAGCTGCGCCTTTTCAATATCGTTTTTAAGTTCATTGGGTTGAAAAAAGGGCTGTTCATATTTGACAAATAAACGATTGTAATAATTAATATCGCGCACGTCAGACGTGATTTGATCGTAACGATATACTTTGTTGTTCAAAGAAAGATAACCGTTTGTGGGATATCCGAAAAATATAATCGGCTGTCGGATCGCCAGATTCGCCTGCCAGAGCTGTGTGTTGCGACGGACGATGATGTCTTTTTGAAGATTGGAATCCCATTCATAATCCGATAGCGCCTCAAATTCAGGTGCTTTCATATTCATGTATACTTTGGAACGCAATCCTGCACGTTCTGCCTGTAACCAAAGTCTGGATCGTTCAATTCCTAATTTCAGCTGTTTGATACGATAACTGCTACCCATAGCAATCTGTACAGCCCGATCCAATGTCAGATCTATAACCTCATCCGCCATTAACAGGGATGGCAACAGTATTAATGAAACTGTCAATATCAAACGAATCATTCACACTCCCAATCTTGCAAAGTTAAAACCAATTTACAATAACGTAAATTAAATAATTACAATTGTCATTCAGGTGTCAAATATTGTAAATTAATGTCACTCCCCTCCTGATCATTTTTTATTCTACATACTTGTAGCCTATCCCGTAAACCGTGATGATATGCTTGGGATGCATAGGATCATCTTCGATTTTTTTTCGCAGTTTTACAATATGGTTGTCAACTGTCCGTGAAGTGGGATATATTTCATAACCCCAGACTTTATCAAGCAATTCATCCCGGCTGACGGTTCTTCCGGTATTTTCTACGAAAAATTTCAGAATTTCAAATTCTTTAAAAGTCATTTCCACTTCATCGCCTTTTTCATTTTGAGCATTATAATGCTCAAAATCGACGAATAGTTTGCCAAACTGAAAGAAATGTTCTCGTTCCTTGGATTTTTGCGAACGACGCAATACTGCTTTTACTCTGGCCAGCAGTTCACGAATACTGAAAGGTTTGGTGATATAATCATCTGCACCCAATTCCAGACCCAACACACGATCCAACTCTTGCCCACGTGCGGTGAGCATAATAATGGGAATTTGCAATCCCTTGTTTCTCAATTCTTTGCACACATCCATACCGGACAGTTTTGGCAGCATAATATCCAGGATGATCAAATCCGGCTTTTGTTCAAGCGCCATCTTTAATCCCGCCTCTCCATCATAGGCAATGGACACTTTATAATCATCAAATTCAAAATTATCTTTCAAGCCCAACGCCATGTCTTGTTCGTCTTCAACAACGAGTATATGTGCCATATTTTGACCCTCTTACTGATTTTGATTCGTGGGAAAAACCAGCGAAAATGTACTGCCTTCACCGGGTTTACTTTTTAATTTAACTTCGCCCTGGTGTACCTGCATAATATGTTTGACCAGAGAAAGTCCCAAGCCGCTCCCTTTAGTATTATGTACGGTGCTGCTTCCGACTCTGTAAAATTTATCGAATATTTTATCCTGTTCCGATTCCGGAATGCCGATACCCTGATCACTGACGGATAAAACAACATCATTATCATGACTATTCAGGTTAATATCTATTTTCTGGCTGGAATCACTGTATTTGATGGCATTGTCTATTAGATTGACAAAAGCTTGTGTTACTGCCTCGGGATCCACTTTCAGCATAACCGGATGCTCTGTCATATGCACATCCAATTCAAAATTGTTTTTTTGCAGGTGATAATGGTAAATATGTAATGCTTTTTCAACCAAATCCTTCATATCAGTCCGCACCATTTGATACGTTTTTTTGTTGGATTCTATCTTGGAAAAATCAAGAATATTATTGATCAGCTTTGAAAGTCGATCGGTTTCCGCAAGTATTGTTCTATAATATTTTTTTAATTTATTCTCTCCCTCTATTCTTCCCATTTCAAGAGTTTCAGCATACATCCGTATCAAAGAAATGGGGGTTCTTAATTCATGAGAAACATTGGCGACAAAATTTGTTTTCATCCTTGCCAATTCCATTTCTTTATAGGTATTCCGCAGCAAATAAGCCATTCCGGCAATAAATAAAACATTGACGGCTACAAGCAAAAGTAAATTCGTCTGAATCTGCTTTTTGGATATTTCTCCGAGTGTGGTGCCGCTTAATTTGATTTTAATATCCAGATGCGGAAGAATCCAAAGTGTTTGACTCTTTTCAAAATTGGCGTCAGGCTTTTCCTCCGATGAAAGATAAAGAAACTGATCTTGCCGGGAATCGGAAACTGCAAATATAAATTCGCCTTCATTTAATGAGGAAAAACGTCTGGCTACAATTTCACGAACATATTTTTCATTATTAATGATAATACCGCTGAAAGCAGCCGAGTTGATAGGAAAAGATTCATCGACAATGGGAAAAAGCAGCAGACTTTGCGGGACATCAGACGATTGCATGGTATCTAATTGTACAGCAATGGGGCGCACATAGCCTTCTTTTGCCAGGCGAATCATTCGCTCCAGGACTTTCTGTTTATCAGTAATTATTTTATCTGCATTGACTCTAAACTGATTGTCTTTGATAGAGGTTTTTGAAACACTGCGGTTGTCCATGTAAGAATAATAAAGATCCGGAGTCACTCGCAAAAAAGCACCGGATACCACACTTTCCATTTCTACAAATTCGCCTAAAGCAGAGTTTATATTCTGCGGAGAGCGGTTATTGTATGCGGTGACAGAATGGCTGGAAATCTCCGAAAGCCAGGTACTGAATATATCCCAGCAATGTTGATTAATAGAAAATAAAATACTGTCAAGCTGCCGATCATATATAGACTGCACAAGCTTTTGATTTTTATCACTCTGCATAAACTGGAGCGCCGTGTAGGAAAAAATCGGCAAAAACAGAACCACAATGGTTACAATGAGAACTCTATGAATCGCTCTTTTTTTCATCAAATTGTATCAAAAATAAAAGTAAAAAACCAAAACTCCGAGTCAGGTCAACATATATCTTTAAATTAATAAAGATTTTTCCTAAAAACAAATCAATCAGAGAAAATTGATTCAGGAGAAATGGAACTCTTGCAAAAGTAAATCATAATATATATATTAGCATAAACAATAACAAAGAGAGATGATTCAATGAGCTTGATATTTATTTCCTCCATCATTGCACTCGGTGGATTTGGGATTGTTCTTCGGAACCGGACTGGCATTTGCGTCAAAAAAATTCGCTGTCGAAACGGACCCCAAGGTAGACGAGATTCTAAATGAACTGCCTGGCGCCAATTGCGGAGCTTGCGGCTATCCCGGATGCAATGCGTATGCTGAAGCCGCGGCCAAAGGTGAAGCCCCTGCCAATTTGTGTACTCCTGGTGGAGAAACTGTAGCACAATCTATTTCCAACATTTTGGGTATATCCAATGAACCCTCGGGTGATCCCAAAGTTGCGGTGGTTTGCTGCCAGGGTGATAATAACAATGCCGTCTCAAAATTTCACTATCAAGGTATCCATGATTGTCATGCTGCTGAACTCGTCGGAGGCGGACACAAGGCTTGTGAATACGGCTGCCTGGGACTTGGCTCCTGCGTCGAGTCCTGTCCCTTTGACGCGCTTTCCATGGGTGACAAGGGTTTACCGATTGTCGATGAAGAAAAGTGCACAGCCTGTGGAATCTGTGTAACCACATGTCCCCGCGGCATTATGCAGCTCATTCCCCGCCAGCAGAATGTTTACCTGGCTTGTGTGTCTCAGGACAAGGCCAAAGCTGTAAAGTCAGTATGCAAGGTTGGATGCTTTGCATGTAAAATATGCACAACCCCCAAAGTAACCACCTCGGAGGCGATAACAATGCAGGGCAATTTGCCCAAAATTCAGGATATCGATAGTGATGACCTGTACACGGCTGTGGAAAAATGCCCGGCCAATTGTTATGTTATTCGTGATCAATCATATGCGGAACAAGCAACACCGGAACAAACAGTACAATAATATAAAGGATTAATCATGTCAGAAATAACCTATGAAAAAGTAGATCAGATTTTAGATACAGTGCGGCCGGCGCTCATTGCTGATGGCGGTAATGTAGAACTTGTCGAAGTCGCGGGAAATAATGTGAAACTTCGGCTCCAGGGCGCCTGTGCCGGATGTCCCATGTCGCAAATGACTCTAAAAATGGGAATCGAACGCGAACTTAAAAAACAACTGCCTGAAATTGATCAGGTGATTTCAGTGTAATGACGAGAGGCGGTTTTACCGCCTCTTTTTTTGGGGATTTCACTCACCTCTCAACATTTTTGTTTGTATTTTAAATCGATTCTTTTACATTAGTAAAAGTTTTATTTATGATTATTGGCGGAGGAATTATGTGGATTATTCGCTGGTTGTTAATTATTGTGGCTGTGACTGTGCTTATCGGATTTGCCGTTCAAAACTCCGATGTTAAAGTGCCTGTTGTTTTCTATAAATGGGAAACAGTAAACGATTTGGCATTATGGCTGGTTTTATATATAGCGTTTGTAGCCGGAATGCTGTTTTCTTTTTTACTGGCCGTCATTCACATTATAAAGACGAAACTGGAACATAAAAAATGCAAACGACAGGTCGAAAAGCTTAAAAAAGAGCTCAAAGACATGAGAAACGTCTCTGTTGAGGAAGCCTGGGCGACTCCAAAGACCTCTTCTGAAAAATCACTTCCAGAATCTAAAGAGGATTAAACATTTATGCAGCAGAGTTATTATATCATTGCCGCTGCATCAGCCGTTGCATTATGTATTGTTTCCATTATTGTTTTGCGCAAACGGCTGAAACCGTCTTTTTCACCGAATGTCCTTTATATTCAGGGCCTCAACGAACTTGTATTGGGTGACCCGGACAAGGCTCTGAAGCTCTTGCGCAAACTGGTGTGCTCTCATACTGATTATTTGGACGCATATATTCACATTAGTAATATTTCACGACAAAAAGGTGATCACGAAAATGCCATCCGCATTTTAAGAGACCTGTTGGCCCGGCCTCAACTTGAACAATCGCAGGAAATTCTGATTATTCGGTCGCTTGCTTTCAATTATTGGGAATGTCAGCAGTACACCTGGACATTATATGCCTGTGACCGTCTTTTGGAAATTGATAAAAAAGATGAATGGGCGAAAACCAAAAAGATCGAATGCTTTGAAGCGTTGCATGATTGGGAAAATGCTTTTCTGCATCTGAAAAAAATAAACAATATACCCAAAGATAAAAAGCAGGACATTCTTTCTCTGTACAAGGTTGAACAGGGATTGGTCTTGATCAGCGGCAAATCTGAACATCATGCCCGTTTAACTTTTCGCCAAGCCATCAAGATCAAAACAGACTGTTTTCCCGCTTATCTGGAGCTGGTGAAAAGCTATATCAGAGAACGGCGCGCCAAAGATGCAGAAAAAGAATTACGGAAATTGATTCACAAAATCCCCCACATGGCCTCTGTGGCACTGGAAGAGCTGTCTCCCGGACTTTATGAACTGGGAGAATTTGAACAAGTTGAAGCGTTGTACCTCTATCTTTTAAAGTCTAAACAGGATTTTGTTGATGTATATCTCGGTCTTGCAAAAATTAAAGAAAAAAAGGGCGAATTGGAAAAAGCGGTTGAACTGAATCGAAAAGCGTATCAAAAATTAAGCAACGATAGTATCCTCCTGCAGATCATCCGACTCGAATCTAAGCTGGGTCGGCATGAATCTGTAAAATCCGAAATCAACAATGTCTCTGCGTACCAATATGAACATTCTTTTGCCTGCAGCCGGTGCGGCTATACGGCCGATTCTTATTTTTGGCATTGTCCAACCTGTCACAACTGGAACACAGCCCGACGAGGAAATTCATGAAAGCGTTCTCGATCATTGTTTTATTTCTCCCGGCCGTCTGCCTTTCTGAAATAACTCTGATGTCTGCAGATCGACTTTACAGTCAGGGAAACTTTTCTGCTCTGCAATCGTCTCTTGAGCAGTTGAGCGATTCCTATCCTGATCACCCTTCCGTCATCTTTTTCAAGTTGTTATTTACAAAAAACGCTGAACAGGTTAAAGACAGGTACTATCATTTCATCAAAGCCTGCTCTTCTTCAAAATATTGCGACGATGCCTTGGAAAAACTTGTTTGCCTGGAACGCTCACAAGGCAATCTGAACAAAGCGGAAAAATTGGCTCATACATTTCTGGACGAGTATCCGCGCTCTGAACTTGTGGACAGAATAGAATATGAACTCTGCTTCATCGATATCCTGCGCGGTCACAGACAAAAAGCCCGGCAGGCCCTGCAGCGTTTTTTAACCCGATATCCACAGTCAATGTTGGTTGATGAAGTTATATGGCAGCTTGAAAAACTTCAGGATTCAATAGATGAACGTTCTCTGCTTCAAGCCATAAGTCAGGAAAATAAACGCTACAGTATTCAAATCGGAGTGCTCAGCCGCTATTCCAATGCTTACCGGGTACAACAGAAATTGTTAAAAAAGTTTAAAGTTGTAGAGATTCGCGAGCAGGTTCTTGCCAACTCTAAACTGTATGCTATTTGGATCGGGAATTTCGAGTCCGGGACTAGAGCCGAACAGTATGCTCAAGCTTTTATAAAACCTCATTTAAACCAGTACAAGATCATCGAAATCAATGAATAAAGCTATGTATTTTCATTGATTGTCAGAAAAGTGTTCAAAACCGGAGTAATGGAATGAAACGATTAACTCTCTTGCTTATTTTACTTGTTTTGCCTGTTTGGGCTTTTGCTGGAAATGAATCCTGCGACAAGGTCGTCGACTATACAATTCAGGCGAGCCTGAATCCATCCGAACGAACTATCAGGGGGGATCAGCTGTTGACATGGAAAAACCCGACAGAAAATGCCGTCAGCACGCTCCAGTTTCATCTTTATCTGAACGCTTTTATGAATACCCAAAGTACATTCATGCAGGAGGTTATCCGATCGAAAAAATTTGCTTCCTTTCTGAAATATGCAAATCAGGATAGCTGGGGATACTGTAAAATCAATTCAATATCCGCAAACGGCGCTGACCTTATGCCCATCAATTACATCCATCCGGACGATGACAATAAGAAAGATCGCACCGTATTTGAAGTAAATCTTCCAGCTCCTGTTCGTGCCGGTGAAACAATCGATATAGAACTTTCCTTCACCGCCCGTCTCCCCCACAATATGCCGCGTAGCGGTTATATTGACAATTTGTTTTTTGCAGGACAATGGTATCCCAAGCTGGGCGTTCTGGAAGACAACGGATGGAACTGCCATCAGTTTCATTTAACCAGTGAATTTTATTCGAATTTTGGCGACTATCATGTAGAGCTGACAGTGCCGTCTAAATATAAAATCGGTGCAACAGGTGCTATAACCGATACAATAAAAACCGGCAACGACAGCGTCACTTACAAAATTGAACAAACCTGCGTACATGATTTTGCATGGACGGCCTGGCCGGATTATCGTATTGAAGAACGGCAGCTGCAATCCGAGGACCTGCCGCCGGTAAATATAAAGTTACTGTACCAACCAGCTCATGGTAAATTTGTAGATGATTATTTTGATGCTGCTGTCAGTGCTCTCAAGCACTTTGGACATTGGTATATTCCTTATCCTTATTCACAATTGACCATTGTTGATGTACCCGAAAAAAGCTGGTTTGGAGGAATGGAATATCCGACACTGATTACAGCCTCCACCCCGCTCATAAATCCGTCTCCGAGTCGGAAGCTGCATCGAACCGTTACACATGAGTGCTGTCATCAGTTCTTTTATGGTCTTCTGGCAAGTAATGAAGTCGAGCATCCCTGGATGGATGAAGGATTTAGCGTATATGCCACCACCCGCTGCCTTCAGGCCACTTTCGGTGACGCTTACTATACTAAAACCTATCTGGATCGTTACGGTTTTGGGATACCGCTGGTATTTCAAAATATACCTGTTGATTACAGGGCAACCCTGCAAAACAGTCAGCGACAGTTCGGCATGTCCGGGAAAATGTCAAACAAAGCCTGGGAGCATTATTCCTATGATGTATACCGCAATAATGCGTATAAAAAACCCGCTTTGATGCTGTGGACTCTGGAGAATATACTGGAAGAGGATTGGCCGAATATCATGAAATCATATACACAATCTTTTTCCTTTCAGCATCCGGAACCAAAGGATTTTCAGAATCTCTTGGCACAAAAGCAGCCCAATATGAGTTCGCTGGTCCAGACATTGCTTGAAACACCTGCTCAATGTGATTATGCGATTTCTGATCTTTACACGTCCTTACTGCCAGATGACCAGGGTATATTTCAGGACGGTGACAGTCTGGTCAGCCGCAAGATATCCCGCGACCAGGATTTATTTCTGAACAAGATATTTTTGCAGCGCAACGGTAATATTAAATTGCCGGTTGACATTGCTCTCACGTTCGAGAATGGTGAGACGAAATATCAATCCTGGGATGGCTCAGGGTATACCAGGCGTATTCAGTTTACATCAGAGTCCAGATTGATCAAGGCAGAGATTGATCCTGATCATAAAATATGGCTCGATGTATATCGTCACAATAATTTAAAATATGCGGAATCATCTCACCTGCCCGGTTTAAAGTGGACTTCAAAATGGCTCTTTTGGGTGCAAAGTCTGTTGGAAATGATGACATTTTATTCCTAAGATCGCCCATGCCCCGGCAACACTGAACAAACTATAAAACAGGAGTTGTAAATGAAGATTAGAACAGCCTTTAGACAGGGATTCCAGCAGGTTTTCACATATTATAAAATTATCGGTATTGTTTTCATTGTTAATATTTTTGCGGCCCTTCTCGTTACCCTTCCTTTTGCCACTCAACTTAATGAACAGATGGCGAAACAGTCTGATGTCGAACAACTTTTAGCATTTGACTATTCATGGTGGCAGGAATTAAACCTTAAAAATGACGGTATTCTGGAAACGCTGCGTCCCAGTATCAGCAGTGGTCTGGGTACCTTATTTGATAATGCAGAACTCGTATTGACAGGACAGTTTTCTCAAATCAGCTGGGCTGTCCTCAGTCTCGGTATTGTGTATCTGTTTGTCGCTGCATTTTTGAACGGCGGTATTCTTTCATTATATCTGGGTGAAAAACGCAAATTCACTGTCCAACGATTTTTTTCGTATTGCGGACAGTATATGAATCACATGTCTGCGATTGTTTTCACTGCATTACTGGTTTTTTTAGCTTATTACAAACTTTTGCTTCCCGGGTTATTTGCGCTTGTCGATTTTCTCACGCTTTCAAATCTGAACCAGACCGTTGTTTGGTTTGCCAATTTGGGCGGGTTTTTGATCCTGTTTCTCATCATGATCTTTTTGGATATTATATTTGATTATGCAAAGATCATTGTCATCCGGGAAAAAAAGGACTCGTCATGGCTGTCTATTTGGCTGGCGATCAAATTCACGTTCAAAAATTTCCGAACCGTAACCGGGTTATATCTGAGTGTGTTTATTGCCTCCGGCCTGGCGTTGCTTGTGCTCGCATGGATTATAACAATGGTACCGACCGTCACCGCGACGATGATCATTCTGGCTATCCTCCTTCAGCAGATTTTTATCCTGGTACAGATTATATTTAGACTGGGCTTTTACGGTACTGAGGTTTCTCTTTATCTGAATCAAGCGGTTTCAGCACAAAAAGTTAAAAAAATCAAAAGATAATCCGGTTATTCGCCGGAATGAATCGAAGATTATGCTGAGCTCGCCTCTGAAATATCTGATTTACAGCTTATTTTTTTGCATAGCGTCCGGTGCATTCTCCAATACAGATTCTCCGTACATTTCAGTTAGTTTTCCTGCTGAAAATGACACACTTTACCCGGGACCATCTGATTCTGTCTTTATAATCGGCACGGTCCAGCCCAAGGATGCCAAAGTCTCCATAAACGGAGCTCCGGTAGAGCCTATTGAAAACGGATCGTTTCTCGCTTTTGTTCCATTTGCCTATGATTCATTTGCGTTTGTTTGTCGGGCTGTTCTGCCACAGGATACAACCCGCATCGTCCGAAATGTGTTTATTCAGCAACCCTGGCAAGCCTATCCGGATGACTCTTTGTGGTTTGATTCAACTTTTACTCTTCCGGGCTCTGATTACAAAACCATTTCCGGCAAGTCCCTTTTGCTTCAATGCCGAGCCACACCGGGACAGCGCGTGTATGCTCAATTGACACCCCTTGATAAAAGAATTCAACTGTTCGAAGGTGTGCATCCTGAAACTGCTTATTGGGGCGAAATGGCTCTGGGGTCGGGTGCGGTAATCCCCAATACACCTCGTAATTTATATACCGCCAGCCTTACGCTTTCTGATTTTCTGTTTCATAAAGATTCCCTGGACATCAACTATGTTTGAATCTCGGCTACCGACACACTGCATTATGATCCAGACGTAACCCTTTTTCTTACTGATACGCTTCAGCCTGTCATGGCAAAAACCGCACATGACCTGGTCCTGCGAACCGGTTTCCGCAACAGCTATTATTTTTTTCTGCCCAAAGATGTCCGACTGCAAATTATTGGTGAATATCTTGGAACGTACAATGTCCGGTTAAGCCGGAATACCACTGCCTGGATCGACACGTCAGGCCTGATACCGCTTAATACTCATGCCCCCCTGCTCTCTGCTGTTATTAAAAATGTCAGAATAACCGAAGATAAAAAATACTGGAACATTAAAGTCTATACACATCTTCGTGTGCCGTTTCGAATTGAACAAAGCGTTAATCCTCAGGCGCTTGACATTTATTTTTATTACAGCACGGCAGATACAGACTGGATGCGTAATCTCTGCAATAAACCGCAAAGGGTACAACCCCAGTGGCAGCAAGTCAATGACGGGCTTTATCGTCTTCACATTCCCATTTCCGTGAACCAGCAATGGGGGTACAAAACTGAATACGATAAAGATGATAATTTTGTGATCCGGATCAAAAAACCGCCGCGCATCGCAAAATGGCCGTATTCTCCTCTCAAACATCTACACATTCTCCTTGATCCCGGTCACTGGCCCGACCACGGCGCTGTCGGTCCGAGTGGTGTGACTGAAAAAGAAATTAATCTGCGTCTCGCCCGTGAACTTGCAGAGCGTCTGCGTCAAAAAGGCGCAACCGTCTCACTGACACATAACGGAGAACCGGGTATCTCACTTCAGGACCGTATTCGCTACGCCAAAGAACTTGAGCCGGATATACTGCTCAGTCTGCATCATAACGCCTTGCCTGATGGTGTTAATCCTTTTATCAACCACGGAACCAGCACCTATTATTATCATCCGCAAAATTTTGCGCTCGCCCTCAAAATTCAGGAACAATTGCTCGATACGTTCCATTTACCTAATTACGGGCTGTTTTGGGACAATCTGGCCATGTGCCGGATAACCAATACGATCAGCGTCTTGATCGAACCGGCATTTATGATTTATCCTCAAGAAGAAAAACTTGTCAGATCGAAGGCGTATTATCGAGAATGCTCCAAAGCGCTCATACAATCCATCAGAGAATTTATTACTGATTAAAAGTCAGGTTAACATGTTTAACTATTGTCCCAAATGCGGTTATGCATTAGAATGGAAATTTATAGACAACAGGCAGCAACAGGTTTGCACAGACTGTCTTTATGTTTATATACTTTATTTTGAAAAGAGATTTTTTTCTTTGTTTATTTATAAAGTATTTATTATATTGTTTAAACACTCTGAAATGAAGGGATATATCCTAACATAAAGGAGATCAAAAACATGCAACATTCCCCTACCACGAGAATCGGCGTGGTAACGGTTATAATCCAGAACCGTACCGCTGCCGTCAAAACCATCAACAACATTCTTACCGATTATTCAGACGTCATAATCGGACGTCTGGGACTTCCACGCGATAACCTGTCTATTATTACCCTGATTGTCGAAGGCAATACAGACCAGATAGGTGCCATGACCGGAAAAATAGGTCAAATTGATCAGGTCAGCGTGAAAACTGCATTTGCAAAAACATCGTAAACATCTAACTTTTTAAAAATAAAGGATTGATCTCATGAGACTTTGGATCACAATCATTTTTATTGTGGGCCTGGCCTGTTCAGCGTTTGCAGCTGAAATAACAGGCCGTGTTCTTGAAGCTGATACAAATAAACCACTCACCGGCGCCAATGTTTCTGTTCAGGGAACGGATTGGGGAGCCAGCACCAATGCTTCAGGAAAATTTGTGCTTTCTAATTTGCCCGAGGGTACATATAAGGTCAAAATTGCTTATATGGGCTATGAAACTGAAACGAGAACCGTCAAGCTGAAGGATAACGATAAAAATCTGACAATTGCTTTGTCTCCGCGTGCTGTTCCGATGGGAGAAGTCAAAGTCACATCCACACGGCAAACGTTGAAACTCAAACAAGTTCCCATTCCCGTTTCCGTTGTGGAGCAGGACGCCATTCAGAAAACCATGCCCGTAACCAGCACCGAAGTGTTGCAACAGGAACCCGGATTGTCTTTGGGACACGATGGAGCCTGGGGTACTTTTCTCAGCATCCGGGGGTTGAGTAGAAATAATATTGTCGTCCTGATCGATGGGAATCGGGTGGATACAGCAGACAGATCTTGCCGCCAGTTTTTCCATGGTTGATGTCAATGATATTGAACGCATCGAAGTGATCAAAGGGGCGGGGTCTTCATTGTATGGGACCGGCGCGATTGGCGGCGTGGTGAACATCATAACCCGTGACGGATGGTATTCTGAATCCCTTTACGCAACCTCCACCCTGTCTACTCATTACAGTAGTGTCAATGACCGCCGGGATGCAAGCGTAACAGCCTATACAGGAGGAAAACGATGGTATTTCAAACTCTCAGGTACTCTGAGAGATGCGGAGGAAGTGGAAACGCCTCACGGTACTCTCGGCAACAGTCAGTTCAGGGATAATTCTCTTTCAGCCCGTGCGGGAATCAAATTAACGCAAAATCACGAGTTCAAATTTAACGCTCAGCGTTATCGTGCGTTCAATGTGGGCATCCCGGGCGCCAATAATCTGTTTCCCTCCAAAGCGGATGTCCGGTATCCGACAGAGGAACGTGATCTTTACAGCATTGAGTACATCGGCCGCAATATCATCGCGCCGCTTCCTCGCCTGTCCGTAAAGTATTTTAAACAGGATATCCTGAGAGATGTGGAAAATATTCCCCATATTATCAAATCAATGCCCACAACTCCGCCGAAAGAAATACACATGCAGGAAATACTTCCCAAAGCCACACATGCCACTCAGGGGTGCAACTGCAGACAGACTGGTCATTACCGGCCAATCAATATGTTATTCTCGGTATTGATACCTGGCAAAAGGAATTGGATAGCCGCCGAAAAAAGCATATGCGTATTGATGTTCTGGACCCGGACAACGGATCGGTGGTAAAAAGCATTGATCAGACATTGGCTGAACGTCCTCTGCCGCTTTCGACCTATTACAGCACCGGGGTGTATGCTCAGGATGAAGTCCCTCTGTTGCAGGATCGTATTAAACTCACCCTTGGAGGTCGCTGGGACTGGATCCGGGTGGAGAATGACAAAACCTTGAATCCCGTGTATATTGTTCAAAACGGCCAGCGGATTGATTCGCCCCCCACCCAGACCGTTCTCTGGAAGGAGAACACAGTAAATAATCATTCATGGAGTGGAAATTTAGGGCTGTTGTTTCACGCAACGCCGTCAACGGATTTCACCTTTACAGCAGCACGATCATTCCGTTCTCCATATATCTCGGAGCGATATCAGTATATTGATCTTGGAAACCTGGTCAAAGTCGGCAATCCGAATTTAAAACCTGAGAACGGCATGTTTACAGATGTTGGTATCCGGGTTTGGAAAGATAAAATATCTTTTTCAGCCAACGCGTTCTACAACCGCATTACCGATATGGTGATAGAAAAAGCCTCGACCTATGAAGGCAGAAACGCCTTGCTGAAAAGCAATGTCGGCAAAGCCGAATTGTACGGTGGTGAAGTCCGGACGGATTACCGTTTTTACAAGCAGTATTCGCTGCATCTCAGCACATCTTATGTTCACGGCCAGGATGTTTATGTTGATGAGCCGCTGCCATTGATCCCCCCTTTGAACGGCCGCATCAGTTTGAGCGGACCGGTTTCTCCGTTTTTAAATTTTAATATTGCGGCCACGCTGTACTCTGAGCAGGAACGAGTCGCCGCCTGGGAAGCATCGACACCGGCATATGCTTATGTTGATGTCTATGCATTCACCCGTTCTTTTCAGATTATGAATCTCCGATCGCAGCTGTTTTTCGGGGTTGAAAATGTACTGGACACCGCATATCGAAATCATCTCGCCAGCAATCGGGGCGAGATTTCAATTGAGCCGGGACGTAATTTTATGATAAGATGGGAATTGGGAATCTGAAGGACAATGGTGCCGGAGTTTAATCTCCGGCACCGTTTTTTTAATTTTCCGGTTTGAAAATAACAGTAGCCAGAGGCGGCAGATTGATGGCAATTGAATGATCGAAACCGTGCCAGGGAGTTTTCTGGCTTTGAACGGTTCCAAAGTTTCCTTTATTGCTGCCACCGTAAATGTCGGAATCTGTATTCAGGAGCTCTTTATATTTGCCGTTCACAGGCGCCCCCACACGATAGCCTTCCCGATATACAGGTGTAAAATTGCAGACGAAAATCAGTTTGTCCGCGTCACTCCCTTTTCGAATAAATGAAATGATCGAGTTTTCCCAGTCCTGAAAATCAATCCACTGAAACCCTTCCTTTTCAAAATCATGATGGTACAAAGCAGGTTCCGATGCATAAAGATGATTTAAATCCGACAACAGGGTCTGGATTTGTCTGTGACGGTCGTACTCTAGTAAATGCCAGTCAATGCTGTATTTTTCATTCCACTCTCTCCATTGGGCCAATTCCGATCCCATAAAAAGCAGCTTTTTGCCGGGATGACCGAACATAAATCCATACAGAGCTCTCAAATTGGCAAATTTTTGCCAGTCATCCCCCGGCATCTTACTCAGCAATGATTTTTTTCCATGCACCACTTCGTCATGACTCAGGACCAGCACAAAATTTTCATTAAATGCATACAGCAGTGCAAAGGTGATCATGTTGTGATGATACTTGCGGTGAACCGGATCTTTGCTGAAAAAAGTCAGAAAATCATTCATCCAGCCCATATTCCACTTGAGATTAAAACCCAGCCCGCCGAGATACGTGGGTTTTGAAACGCCGGGCCATGCCGTTGACTCTTCGGCGACTGATAATGCACCGGGAAAATATCCAAATAACAGTTCATTAATATGCTTGATCAGATCGATTGCGTCCAGATTCTCGCGACCGCCAAACTTGTTGGCTACCCAATCATCACCTTCACGGGAATAGTCAAGATAGAGCATGGAAGATACAGCATCCACACGGATGCCGTCGATATGATACTTGTCAAACCAGAACAGCGCATTGGCAATCAGGAAATTCCGGACCTCGTTTCTTCCGTAATTGAATATTAGAGTCCCCCAGTCCTTGTGTTCTCCCAATCGTGGATCCTGATGTTCATACAAAGCAGTACCGTCAAATCGGGCCAATCCATGCGCGTCTTTTGGAAAATGCGCCGGAACCCAGTCAACAATAACTCCGATGTCATTCTGATGACAGTGATCCATAAAAAATTGAAAATCTGCAGGTGCACCGTATCGTGAGCTGGGCGCAAAATACCCTGTGATTTGGTATCCCCATGATCCGTCGAACGGATGTTCTGCAACCGGCATCAATTCAATATGAGTATATCCCATTTTTTTAACATAATCGACAAGCTGCACGGCAAGGTCACGGTAATTCAAAAAGCTGTTGTCATCTTTGCGTTTCCATGAACCTAAATGTACTTCATAGATTGATATGGGTTTCCGCAGGGCATCCGTATTTCGCCGATTGTGCATCCAGTCATCATCATTCCACTCGTGCGAATCAATTTCCGCAATGATGGAGGCGGTTTTGGGACGGGTTTCGGCCTGAAAGGCAAACGGATCGGCCTTGAAGAATTCGTGATCATGCTGATCCTTGATGGCATATTTGTAAATCTGGGCGGCTTTTAATCCCGGTATAAAGAGTTCCCATACACCTGATCCGCCCAGCACACGCATCTGGTGATGCCCGGATTGCCATTGATTAAACTCACCCACCACACTCACAGCACGGGCATTCGGAGCCCACACCGCAAAATGCACGCCTTCTACATCATCGATCCGGGTAGGATGAGCGCCCATCTTTTCATAGAGCTTGTGATGATCGCCTTTGCCAAATAAATAGAGATCGGTGTCCGTGAGATATGGCAGAAAAAAATAGGAATCATGATCAAATCGTTCTTTATCATCGTACGTCAGCACGTGAAATTGGTAGTTTGGCAATTCAGCTTTTCGTGACACTATCCCTTCAAAAAACTGATCATGATGCGCCCTCACCATATCGATATGTTCTCTTGCCTCCGGTAAATAAAGGCTTACTGTTCTGGCATTCGGAAGCCATGCCCTCACCAGCCAGCATAATTCTCCATTTATTTCAATCTGATGCGGACCCAATATCTGAAACGGATCATGATGGTTTTTATGAACAATCTGTTCCACTTTCTCTTTTGTAATATTCGGTAAATCATTAACTTTTGGCATAGGTTGTCAATTCCTTGTCGTTTATTCAGTGACTGAAATCAAAACACCGACATTCAGCATAAGATCGTCAGCATCGGTTCGAAAAGTACGGTTTTCTTTTTCAATCTGTACATCGAATAGTCTCTGATAGTTGAAACCAACATCGATTAAAACCCCCAGCCCGATATCAAAGAGCAAACCACCCTGCAAACGGCCGCCATAAGTCCATTGACTGTCACGCGTGTCTGATACCGTATAGCCGTAATAGTAATACAAATCAGGATAGGTTGATACGGAGCGAAAGTTAAAAACTCCTACCATGGGAGAAATATAGGATCGTACCGTGCCTGATCCCCAATCAAATTGCACGCCTGTGGTCAGCTGAAAGGATTCATGCCGGGTTCTCTCCAAAAGACCGGGCGTGTTTTCAATCGAACTCCGTTGTTCTCCGTAAGAAAGATACAAAAGATCAGCCCGGGCGCGTAAATAATGTATATTTTCAAATTGATACAGCACTTTGGCGCCAAGTCCCTCACCGGCCGTATTGCCATAAACATGGTCTCCGGTCGGGAATGAAAAACCGACATGCGGGCCGATTTCCCATTTGGGGGCGGCGAACGATACGCAATGCACCAGTAACAGTGCAGCAATAAAAATAGTTTTTTTCATGAGCTAAACTCCAGCTGTTAATCAGTGATTTACATGTTTGAAACCCGGCATTCAGGGCATTGTTCCGGCCAAAGGAGGGATATTTTTGGCGTTCCCGGATTATTTTCCTGACAATTCCTCAACAAATGTATCATAGGCTTTCTGGTTGAACAAACAAAATATAATATGCTTTACAGAGGAACCGGATTTCAGGAATTCAATGGATTCAGAAATCATAATCTCGGCACATTTTTTCAACGGGTACCCGAATATCCCTGTGCGGATGGCCGGAAACGCAATAGACTGACCATGCTTTTTGACCCACTCTGTGCTCTGTTTCTGTACAAGCCTGCCTCCGGCCTTTGAAATTGCTTTGGCCACCCCTCCGCCATGTGCCAACTGTTCATTGGCAGCATTGACAATGGCATCAACCGATAATTTCGTAATGTCATCCTGCAGGCACTGCAGTTTTTTTCCATCTGCTAAATATTTTTCCATGCTCACCTCCCCGTCATTCAAGCCAAAAGGCGTTTTCAAAATGTTCAATCTGCATGCAACTCAAATCAACGGTAACAATATCAAAACGGCAGTCCAGTTCGTTCTCCTGCCGGCTCATATATTCATTCGCAGTTTCACCTATGCGTTCCTGTTTTCGGGCATTCACCCATTCCAGCGGATCGCCGAAGGATTTGGATTTTCGGCTTTTCACTTCTATAAAGACCAACACATCACGATCCCGGCAAATGATATCAATCTCCCCTCCTGCGCCATGATAGTTGCGTTCCTGAATGTCATAGCCTTTTCTTTCGAGATATTCTGCAGCAAGGGCTTCGCCCTGTGTTCCGGTTTTTTTAGAGTTCGATGCCGTCAAGTGCTTTTACCCTGAATGATCGTCTGTGAATCGGTGACAAACCATGTTGTTCAATGGCTTCAACATGGTGTTTTGTAGGATAACCTTTGTGCCTTGCAAATCCGTATTCCGGATACTGCCGGTCGTATTCTATCATCATACAGTCGCGTTCCACTTTGGCAATAACCGAAGCAGCTGCAATCACTCTTGATTTTAAATCTCCTTTGATGAGCGCCTCACAGGGTATCGTTGTATCCAGAACATTCCGGCCGTCAACAAGAATTTGATCCGGTATTACGCTCAAAGCGTTAACGGCCCGCTGCATGGCCAAAAGGCTGGCTTTTAATATGTTCAGCCTGTCAATTTCATCATGTTCACAAATTCCGATTCCAACGCACAACGCGCGCTCTCGGATATATTCAGCGATCTGTGTTCTCTTTTTAATAGACAATAATTTTGAATCTTTAATTCCTGGGTTTTCAAAATCATGTCTTGAAAAGATCACCGCAGAGGCTACCACCGGACCGGCCAGGGGTCCCCGACCCGCTTCATCAACCCCGGCAATATAAGCATGGCCTTTGGCCCAGAATTCAGTTTCAAATTCGAGTAAATCAGTCAGCATAATCAGGGGCGGTCCGGAGGCAACGGTAAGGATTTTTTCTCATTGTCTGAATCCGTATCTACAAATTGTGCTAAAACCAAAACGCCGGCGACTAAAATTCCAGCTCCGTAAGGCCAGTACTTTTTCAGAACAGCTGGTTTGCTTGCTTTCAGTGTTACGTTCAGAATCTCCGATTTTGACGGCTGCAGGGTTGCGGCGCCTGTAAATGCCTTCCAGCCTTGTTTAGAAACGACAATGCTGTACCTTTTACGTTCGATACCATACAGTCGATACGGAGTCACATGTTCCTCAATTTCATGCGTTTCAAGATCCAATAAAACGATTGAAGCGCTATCCGGATGACTGGTAACCAGCAATGAACCGACCGTTTCCCCCCGTACAGAATCATATCGGTCGGTCAAATCAGGTGGAAATTTGGCGGAATCAAGCACGGTGTCCGGTCTGGCCTGAGCAGCCAGACGAAGATGCATAGTGATATTTTCTACCAGATAGCCAAGGCGGTATTTTGAAAATGCAATGTAAAGATGAATCCTGAACAGATCGCTTTTTTCCAGAGTATCCCGATTCAGCACGTTCTGCAGAATTTGTATGGATTGTTCAAATTCTGCCTGGTAAAAAGCTTGTATGCCGCGATCAATTTCAATATCAGCTTCCTGCCCGGAGATCATGCCGGCTGCAGCTATCATCATTATAGTGAAAATACTTTTTTTAGACATCGAGCCTTCCTAACGGGTATAAATCATTTTACGTGTTTGGGAATACTCCTTGGTCTCCAGACGGAGAATATAGATTCCCGTACCGACCGGATTTCCAAAATCATCCAGTCCGTCCCAACTGATTTGGTGAAATCCTTTTTCCAGAAATCCTGATTTTAATCCCCTGACCCGCTGAGCCAGTAAATTGTAAACAACCAGTTTCACATCAGACGCAGACTCTAAATGAAAAGATATGACGGTTGTTGAATTAAAAGGATTCGGGTGATTCTGCAGTATTTTCCGGGGTTCAGCCGTATCCTCTGATTCTTCAGCCAAATGGTCACTGCTACTCCCGATGATTTCCAATGTACGGGGTGACATATCCCTGTTAGAGAGGAATTGATATGACGATTCCTGCGTCAAATCAATTTCAATATTAGCTTGTTGATCCTTTAAAACCAGATGCAGATCGTCCGGCAGAGGCGTGAGAGTATGGAAAAACAATTCGACACTGCACTCGGGTTTGCTGTTTTCCACATGCAAAACCCAGGTATTTTTATGCTTTGGAGCGCGTATATCCACGCCAAAACGCTCCAACACAGGTTTCCAATCCGGGTGTGGAAAAAACAGAGTGATATAATCGCCTATCACCGGAGCTTCCACATAATCGTACCGATCAAAAGCATCATTGGCATTCTCAGCTGTGCCAATGATGTTCATCGAGTCTGCAGACGCTCCGCAGACAGCTATGAGCTGTAATCCCCAATTCAGGACGCTCCCATAGGGCTTATTCAGGCTGGAACCGGCCTCAATCGGTGGTATTTTCAGGGTCATTTGTTCCGATTCGCAGTAAAGACTGTATCCCTGCCAGGGCTCCAGTGTCTTTATTTCAAATGGATAAATCCAGCGTTTATCAAATGTAAACGGTCCCCATAACAACGAGGTGTCCAGTGTACTGGCCGTTACAATATCATCCCAGGTAATGTTAAACGTGAAAGGCAAAGCGATATCATTCCAGCCCTGGTACAGCTTTATATCATACGCTTCTTTGGTTGAAATTGATTTGCCGCCAGTGACACTAAAGTTAACACTGTCGCTTAAAGTAATACTCCAATAAGCCTGAGCCGGCTCAAGTGATTGAATATCAGGGTATTCGACATATTGATTGTTCAACGGCTGCCAATATAAAAATCGCCAGGTTTCATCTTCAAAGGGACCAAAATTGTCCACCAATACAGCTTCAGCGTGATTGTTGGCCGGTTCAAACGGAATTGAAACCATCCGATATGCATCAGCTTCACTGCCGCCGATTAAGGTAAATGCAGCGGTTCGATCGCCCCCCCATTGGACATTGGGACACAGAACACTGGAGTCTAATGGGAAGAATGGGCTATAGAGCGCGTCTGAGGCTTGTATTTTGAATTCAATTCCGCGCATGCCGACAGAATCACCGGGAATGACAGCAGAATACACATCTCCCGTTGCATTCATCTCGATTTGGTTAAAGTTTTGCCAGCCTCCCTTTTTATAGTAGAGCAGCGCCTGTTCAACGAAAACATCATCTGTAATACGGGCCGACACTGAATAGTCTTCTCCCGCTTGTGTGAGAGTATCCCACTGGCTGATCTCGATTCCGGGAGCAATCAGATCGATATCGATAGAGAAACTGTCCAATTGCGTATTCCGGGCGGAATCGCCAACCATGCAGTATACAGAGTGATTTCCCGATGCTAAATCCGAAAGATCCACAGTCAACGACAGACTGTCATTGTCAACAGGAACGCGTAGAGTATCCAGGTTCGATGAGAAAAAACTCACAAAAGCCGGATTCATTTCCTGCATTTGCAAAAGAATGCTGCACCGGCTCGCCATCTCTTTTGAAAAACGGTCAATATTTAATGGATTAATCGGATAGACTGTTGTGATAACCGGAGACTGTATTATCATTTTTTATATAAATTTCCGTATACCGGGTATGATCTGTGTTTCCGACGCCGTCTTCAAGCCAGAGAAAACATCGGACTCCGTTTTCCGGTATGGTATTGAGAATGATGGAAGAATCGCCGTTGATTCTCTGCATCCCGCTGTAATCCTCAGCAGTTTCAGGAGCGGTACCATATTTGTAATAAACAGCTGAAATGCCGGAAAGATCATCCGGGTTTTTCCATGACAAAGTTAGTGAGGTATCACTAAACCATACTGTGGGATCTTGTCCGTTTATTTTAACAGATAACGGAGCATCAGGAGGTGTCGAATCTTGAAAATTGGTATCGATATGCGTGCTTGTTTCCGCTATACCGCTGAACAGTTCACGATTTCCGGTATTGTCCCAGGCGGCCGCTTCAAATTCATACGTTTTGCCGTGATCCCCGCTGAATGAAAATGACTTGATTCCGAGTCTGCTGATAATCGTGCGCCACTCTCCTGCATTCACCCGCATTCGTAAATCATATTGTCCGGACAATCCCGAGCCGTTTTCCTGATCTACACCCGGAGCGCCCTGCCAGGTTACGGAAAACGCTTTGGATAAACTCGTGTCCGGAGACTGGGCAATCGTTGCCTGCGGTGCTTCTGAATCAATACAGCATTCATGCTGCACCGTTGTACTGTTTCCCGCACTATCTGTGACTGTAAATGCAATCCTATGACAGCCCTGAGCAAGATCTAAAACCGGAATCTGCAGGTTATATTGTGCGTTCATGGATGCCAGGGTATCCATGAACGCAGATGCGGCATCGGTTCCCTCAATTGACCATTGTATCGAATCTAAATGAGCCTCACGTACCGTCAGTCTGTAATGCGCGGCTGTATTTGAATCCGGATTCAGCCATTTTTCTAAAAATACAGCATTAACAAGCCGAAGAGAATCAACCTGCGGATCAGTCGGATCATATCCCAGCCGGATATCAGCGTATTGTTCGCTGTCCGTATTACCGCTGCTGTCCTCAAGCCAGAGGTACAGGATGTTCTTTCCCGTATCCGGTATTGTCGCCGTGAATGGCGAAACAGCCGGTTCTTTTTCATCATAATCCGATGAATCGGCCGGCGGTGAGTTCCACTTTAAATAGTAATGAGATATTCCCGATTCATCCGGGGGAGTCTCCCATGATACCTTTATCTCCCGATCAGCAAACCATTGAAACAGTCCGTGGCCATTCACTTTAGTATTCAGCGGTTTTCCAGGCGGCTGATCATCAACATAATTCTCATTCACATAGGTACTGCATTCGGCCTGGCCCTTAAACAGTTCGACGTTACCGGCATTATCGATTGCACCGGCAGCAAAATAATACATATGTCCGAATTGCGCAGCATGATTGTATTTTGAATCGGTATATCGGGATCGGGCAATAGACCACTCCCCATCGTCTGTTTTCACCCATATACGGTAAACTCCGCTCAGACCGGATGTATTTTCAATGGTGTTTATGGTATCTATGGAGATGGGAATATTTTGCAGACTGGTGGTATCAGGCGCCAGCGCCATCGTATTCTGCGGTGGCGTCGAATCCAGTCCGATAAAGAACGGCTGTTCTGAACGGTTTCCGGCTTTATCTATGCAACTGAGCGTTGCGGTTAACCGCGTATCGGGTATAGTCTGCAAATCAATTGAAAAATCAATACTGTCTGTTACGGCGGGAGTCCGGGTTATAGGATCAAGAAACTCGGAAAATTCGCAGCGCAGCTGTACAGGATTCAGTTCATCATAGAACATACGCAAAACCGCTGTCGAATTGCTGTCCGGATTGAACCACAAAGCCGAGGTATCCCGACCTGCCAGCAAAAGCTTTACAGCCTGTATTACAGGTTCTGTGGCATCGTAACGCAACAGAACCGAATCCCTGCTGTTAAAATCTGCATTGCCGCTGGAATCCTGCAACCAGATATAAACATACTGTCCGTTTTCCCGGTTGGCTGAAATGTCTACACGTTGCGTTTGCGGCAGAGTGCCGGTCGTATCCCAGTCATCCAGAGGTGACGTTTCCAGTTTATACAGTGTACGTGCAATACCGCTTTCGTCCGGTGGATTTTCCCAGCCGATCTGAAATTCAGGTTGTGCCTGCCAATTTGACACTTTGCCGTCATCCACCAGCAAATTGACGGGTTGTCCGGGTGGCAGGGTGTCGCCGGGTATAGAGACGGTCACAGCATCCTGTTCACCGGCATAAGGCTGCTGATATCCCACATGATCTGAACCAACAGCCTCAAAATAGTATGTGCTTTTGTTTTCTCCGGTGAACAGCGAATCGGTTTTTTCTGTATTGTAAATCCATACCGTCCACTTACCATCATTCTGCTTGTAACGAATCCGGTAGCTGTGAATGCCGCTGCCGTTGCCATCTTTTCCTCCGCCCCAAAACACTCTGAATGTATCCGTTCGGCTGGTGTCGCTTTTAATGTCGCAGGCCGCGCCGGACGGCGGGGTAAAGTCGAGTCCCAGGGTGTCAGCAATAAAAGAGCGCTGTCCTGCTTTGTCAATCACATCGCAACGGACGGAGTACAGCCCATCAGTTTGAACCTCAGGCCAAAAGGAAAATGGACCGGTATGCAGGGTGTCGTCGAATATATAGGCAAACCGACCCACCTCGTCTCCGGTCAGCACAACAGAATCCGGATGCTCCTCCTGCAGATCAACTTGAAAACTGATTTCTGTTTCCGTATCCGCCGCATACCATTTGTCAGCATAATCCGGGTTTTGCCAGATCAACTCTGTGATGATCGGAGCTTGAGAGTCAATACTGAATGCCCGGCGCGGCGAGGGCTCGCTGATCATCAGGGAATCCTGCGCAATCACCTCCCATTCGTACACCGCGTCTCTGAGAGAGACAGGCAGCTGAAATCGCATGTCTCCGCTTGCAGCCGCCACCGGGGGAACCGGATCGAACAATTGCGGCTTCTTTGCCGCATCATATTGCAAAAGGGTTCCGTTTTCATCAAAAATATTCACAATAAAAGATAATGAATCACCATCCGCATCGTCCGGAATCTCCCAGGCAAACCGGGAAAGGGTATCCTGATGCACACTATTGGATAACGGGGCGATGAGCCGGGGTGAATCCGGAGCATGCCGTTCATCCGGACGATTAAACAAAAAAGTCATTGTGCCGGACGCATCAGCAATGCAAAAATCCATACCGTCGTTTTGATCAAAATATCCGCTTGCAGCCCGAACCGGATTCTCCAGAATTCTGTAATTCGTGGACGCCGTGTTAAAACCATTGTCGTTCCACAAAATACTAAATTGGCCCACGGAATAGCCAATCCAGCCGATATCCATATCATCATCCGCATCAAAATCAGAGGAAATCAGGGATAGTGTACCGCCGATACTGTTGTTAAACCGGGACAATCTAAACTCCGGTTTGAACGGCGTCAGTCCCGTGTCAACTCCCTGGTGTTCATAAAGAAAAAAGTCAACATTTGTAAAATCTCCCCAAAGCAGATCAGGAAGATGATCATTGTTAAAATCATGGCAAAGACTGGATTCAAAATCATAATTACCGTGTTCAATCGTATAATCCGGTTCGTTCTGATACAAAGAGTCCCGCCCGGAATTGCAAAAAATCGATATCCCGCTCCGGCTTCCGCTATGATGGGAAACCGCAAGATCAACCGTTCCGTCCAGATTAAAATCGTTTCCCAGCATGCTTTCACCCTGGGGCTGACTGTAAAAAAGGTGTGATGGACCGCTCTGATCGAATGCCCCGGAGCCGTTATTCAGATAAACATAGATGCTTTTTGAGGTCCCAGTTCGCATGAGTAAAGCGATATCAAGCGCGCCGTCTCCGTTCAAATCCTTTAAAAAAGCATCTCTGGGTTCAGCCGTGCCGGCTTTCAGTCCCGCCACGGTAACTGTTTGTTCGAGTGTAAAATTTCCCTGAGAAGAAACCGTGACAACAGAAAACCGCGGCGGTATGTCATACAGCGATTTCCCGCGGTGCAGCAGCAACAAATCAGAAATCCCGTCGGCATTCAGGTCACCCGTGATAATCGGACGCACACGGTCAGGCACGCCAAACAGAGGCCCGGCTTTAATCTGACCATAGTTATTATTCAATAACTGGATATAATGCTGATTATTCCGACTCCCCGCAATAATGATTTCATCGACACCGTCATCCTGGATATCCAGAGTGGCCAAAGAGGTCAGATTCAGATTGGAATCATAGCTCAGATTATGATAATAGGGATGGGATGCGGCGGTACGGATTGTAAAACTCCAGATAAAAAAATCAGGTGAACGATCAATATTCAAAGCGTTTAAGGATAAAACGCCCGTGATTTCATCACTAAATAGAAAAGGAGATTGCGGTGTAAAGATAAATTGTGCTGAATCTGAATTGTATTGTACGTTTCCGCTTATACGACCGGAACGCTGGCCGTAAAGCTTCAGCATATCTTCAGGGCGGTCAATAGAATCAACATCAAGAGTTGTGTGTATGATGATGGCTGTATTTTCATTCACACCGATTGTATAGGGTCGAGGTGTAACACTTTCAACAAATTCCGAGTTAACGGCCTCGCCCTGAGAGAACAAAAGCTGAAGCACACCCTGGATCAAAAAAACGACAATAATATGTAACTTTTGTTTAAACATCTCTAGTTCATAATTCGACAAGTTATTTTGACCTGCTGGTCAGGCTCGACGACAAACACCGTATCTTGAGGTACAACCTGATAGCCTTTTCTGGAAAAACGGACCCGGTGGGGCCCGGCTGAGAGCGTTGTTTTGTAAGGTGTTGTCTGTAAAGTCTGGGTATCATCTATACTTACAAAAACATACCCATGTTCCTCAGCGTTGCGTAACACAAACAGCGCATTTCCTCTTCCCACATCAGCACGGTGCACCGACAATGTATCCGGAGAATCCGCTGTAATACTCAGAACCTGCGTATATGTAAAACCGGTTTCTGAATGCAGAAATGTGATAGTATGCCGACCCGGCGTCAACTCAATCTTGATCGGCAGGTCCTGATATTCTCCCTGGTCAATTTTTGCACGCTCTGCAAAATCCGGTTGTGTAATGGTCAGACGGTGGGCCGCTCTAACCGGTGAAAGCTCCGCCCTGATGTTGGCCCCGGTATTTTGCGGCCTGATGCTGCGTTCCCAGTTTTGATAGCCGTCTTTTTTTACAGCAATTAAAAAGGTTTCTCCTCGATTCAGGTTTAGACTGACAGGCCGGCCGGGATAGCATTGCCCCACATAATTCCGGTCAATAAACACACGGGCATTTACGGGTTCAGAGTTTGCATGAGCAGAAATGGTGTACTCTACTGATTGCGGCAGCTGTTCGCCGGGTTCCGGTTCGACGGTTGCGGAAGCAGCCCGGACTTTAGGTCCGTTATCATTACCTTTTTTTTCCATTTGCAGGCTGTCCGCCCGGCCTGCAAATTCTGTTGAATCCCGGACGGCAGAATCCGGCAATATCGTTCGTTCCGGTGATCCGTCGTTCATACCGTCATCCCGGGGGGTCGTTTCGACCATTTCCTGATACGCTGCATTGAGTTGTTCGTTTTCATTGTCAAAAGTACTGATCACCCGAAGAGTAACCAATAAAATGAGCAGAATACCCATTCCGGTTAAAATAAAAGCTTTATAGTTTGACCAAACCGCTAAAAGCTGCTGAGAAAAAAAAGCCTTTACAGGTTCGACTATTCGATGTATTGTCCCTCTGGGCACAATACTGCGTTTCCTCAGGTCCGGATATACATTTTTATCCTGCTGCGGATCAAGATAATCCAGAAAAGTATTCAAGGTGGTTCGCTCCGTCGGCACCGGATGCAGCAGAGACATGGCCCAGTCCGCCAGCTGAACCGGCACATGCGTATTGATATCCTTGGGTGACGGAGGTAGTTCCTGTTTTTGACGGATCACCGTCTGAATCGATTCTGAATAAAACGGCAGTATACGGGTCAGCATATAATAGCACAACACACCAAAGGCATAGACATCGGCTTTTCTGGAATCCAGCGACCGACCCTGAACAGCTTCCGGTGGAATAAAAGGCAGAATTGAAGTATAAAGTTCCGGATACAGAGGATACAGGAAATCATAGAGATGGTGGATGCCAAACCCAAATATTTTAATCTGATCTGTATCCGGATCAATCAAAATATATTCCGGCGCCGGACATCCATGCGGAATTCCAAGAAAAATTGTGTGCTGCAGAGTGCGTGCAATTTTTACCCAGATTGAAGTGATGCGGACTCGGGGTAAAATATGCTTTTTTTCAACAAAATCTTTGAACGAGACGCCTTTAAAGTGCTCGTATTCAATGACAGGTATTCCCTCTATAATCTGAGAATCGTAAACACGCAGCATATTCCGGTGCATGATCTTTTTGCCGACATCGAACTGGTGTGTAAACTGCAGAGTGGCTTCCAGATCTGTGGAAAATGGCTCTTCCAGGACCTGGATACAGACGCGGTATCCGGTGCGTGTGTTCAACGCACTGTAAAAGGACCAAAACGGAGCGCGAATAACAAGCTCGAGATTTTTATAATAGCCAATCGTCAGAATATAACCTTGTCTTTAATTTTTCTCTACTTGGAACTCTTTTAAATATAACAAAACCGATGTGAATATGCAATAGAATTTAAAAATGAGAATCGACAATTAACCCCTGTTCCTGAATTTGAACTCGGACAGCGCCGTTTAGATCAGTTCGCAATATCTTTGTGCCCTCAATTTCAAACTGCTCGAGCCGGAATTCGGACGGCAAACCAAACCGGTTAAAGGCGCCGACAGAAACCACGCCACATTCCGCATCAACCCTCTCCCGAAATGCGTGGCTGCTTGCGGTTGCGCTTCCGTGGTGGCCTATTTTCAAAACATCGACGTCCAGTAACCGCTGATAGACTGACATCTCCTGTTCAGCGGCTATTTCGGCATCGCCGGTCAAA
The DNA here is from genome assembly GCA_034521575.1 of candidate division KSB1 bacterium. Classification (NCBI taxonomy): domain Bacteria; kingdom Pseudomonadati; species Candidatus Zhuqueibacterota bacterium. Next base: position 679,931 of record JAXHMJ010000002.1, on the reverse strand, counting down.
AGAACAGAGCCGGTTTTATATTTGCAAAGAATGACCAGGGACACATCATTTATATTCGATGTGGTATCCTGTAACATGTGTTTACCCGGGTTCAACACCAAAAGGACCGGCTTTCCGTAGCCTTTGAGGATATCCCCTCTCTCTAATCCTTTCGTCGGGATGCTATTTTCCGCTGCAAATCGTTGGTATTTGATAAATTCTTTATGTTCCGGCTGATTCGGCATCGCCAGGGTATCAATGTGAAAATGATTCAGTAAATATTCGGCCCCGCCGGTATGATCGGAATGAAAATGAGTCAGGATCAACAGGTCAATATGGTCTATGCCGCGTCGTTTTAGAAACGGGCCTACAATGGACTCTCCACAGTCATACTTTTCGCTTGAATCGCCGGCATCAACAACCACGACAGAATGATTATCGAACATGAGCACAGCTGAATCACCCTGTCCCACATCCAGAAAATCAATGGACAAGATATCCTGTTTGGAAAAATTTCGGAACCAGAGTGATAAATTGGCCAGAATCAGAACCGTACCGATGGCTGCAAACCGATAGCGCCGTTCCTGCCAAAACACCAAAAGGCCCAAAATGAGATAATAAGCGGCAATATGCCAAAGCTTTGGCTGTGCAACATCAAGGGATACAAACCAAAGTGATCCCGTTGCCTGGGTGATGATCAACAGCAGTTTGGTAAACAACCACATCACTTGTCCCAACATCCAGCCGATCGGCCAAAACAAGACAGACAGCCCTAGAGCAAGAAACGCAGTGCTGACAATAACTCCGGCCAGAGGAAGCGCGACCAAATTCATCAATAGCGCCAGTGTCGGAATGCGGTTGAAATAATAAGCAGTCAAAGGCAGGGTTGCAAATTGCGCAGATGCACTGACCAGCAGCAACCCGACCAGGTAAAACCGGATTTGACCGTTCTCGCGCGCGTTCAGCAGCCAGCCCTGGGCCAATGTTTTAAATTTCTTATAAAACAGTAAAATGCCGGTTACCGCGGCAAAGCTCAGCTGAAATCCTGCCTGAAAGAGGTGCAGAGGCTGAATTAACAGCAGGACTAATGCGGCCATTGCCATGGAATTCAAAGAATATCCGGGCCGCTGTATGACGGTACCGATCATTAATATAACCGCCATAAGCGTAGCCCGGACCACGGGCACTTTAAAGCCGGTCAGGGCTGCATAAAACACCAGACATCCGATAATCAGCACAACACGCCATGGGTTTTTGATGCGCAGCAGTTGAAACATTGCGGTCAGCATGGTCCATAAAAATCCGACATGCAGTCCGGATACCGCCAGGATATGGATAATTCCAGAGCGAGCAAACGAATTTTTCATATCAGAAGAAAGCCCGCCCCGTTCACCAATGATCAGGGCCGCTGCAAAAGCGGACATTTCTCCTCCATCCAGCTGATTGAAAAAGAATAAAGCGTAACGCCTGCATGGAATAACAATATGCGACATGACCCAGCTGGCCTGATCGCGTTCGAGAATCAGTAAATCCATGTTGTTTTTCACGGAAAAAATTGAATGGATGTGCCGCACAGCGAGATATTCCCGATAATTAAAATCCCCGGGATTGCGGTCCCGGGACGGAAGGCGCAATTTGCCTTTTGCTATGATCTCGTCACCATAACGGAGAGGTCCGGGGTCATACCAGTTCAAAAGAACCTTGCCGCTTACAGGATAACGCACTCCCTGAATCCATACGGAGTCCGCTCGCAATACGCTACGAATGGATTCATCCCGCTCGCTGACAGGTGAGACAACAGTTCCTCTAATCGCGGTCAGAACCGGTAAATCGGCCATATGAGAACAATCCGTTTTTTTAATCTGTCCCGAGCCCTGATAAATCAGAATTCCGGCAACAAACAGCAAGAGAAAAGCGCACAGAGCAAACAATCGCAGGCGGTTAAAAAAATAAAACAAAAAGACAAACATAAATAATGAAATACTTGCGCTGTACAGCAGGACTGTCGGAGTCTGAACGCAGCGGGCGAATATAATCCCGGCTATATAGGGAAGTAAAATTTTTAAAATCGGAACTTTATGCAAAAGCACCCCCTTGAGTTTTGACAACACTAGAAACCAATAGTGCCGAGGCTATTACATGAAAATTGTTTTTGAATTCAATATTCAGAACTGTTTTTATTAACAGCATTAAATGATACAATGCGGCAGTCCTAAATTCTCCCTGCTTTAATATTTGACAAGACCTGACATGAACATCTGCCGGATGCCCGGTTTATGCCTGCAGCAGCCTCTGGCTGATGGTTTTCAGAATCGCATGTATGGAATCCAGGTCCAACTTGTATTTGATACTGCAATAAATTAATTTAACTAATCCTTGTTACTGACTGCTATATTGCGTATTACGTCGGTCGCTTTAACCAGTGGATTGCTGCATGCTAAATTGTCGCTCTTGATCCACAAATAATTTTCGGCCTGGTTTTTTATCAAAAGCTCAATACAGAACGGCTTTCTGAAAATGCCCGGCCTTTTGAATCCCCGGCAATTGTAGCATTTAGCCGAGATGGTATCCCTGACTGTTCAGTTCGGATACCCGATAGGTATCATAAGCGCGTTCGTTGAGAGGATAATCCCAGCAGCCCATACGGTGAAAAACATTTCCGCCGAACCCGGTTTTAAACCGGTAAAGACCGTACAGCGGATGCGCCGGATCAGGTTTCGGTGCAATGCCGAACATGTCATAATAACGGCATCCGGTCTGTTTGGCGCGTTTGATGGCATGCCACTGCAGCGCATAGGTGGGCATGGCATTGCGGTGCAAGGACGATGAAGCGCCATAGAGGTACGTCGCACGCCGACCGGAGAACACCAGAAACATGGCAGCCAGAGGTTCATGTTCTTTTTCTGCAATGAGCAGTTCTACATTTGCCGGTGAGCGCAGCTCATCGGTTTCTGCATTCAAAACAGTTTGAAAATAGTTCAGATCGTGCAGGCAGATATGATTCCGTTGCGCGGTTTGCCGGTACAGCCGATACCACAGTTCAAGATCGCTTATTCCGCCCCGCCTGACCCGGACTCTTCGTCTGCCTGACAGCCTGATGTTATAGCGGGTTTTGGGTTTCATGTTGGCAATCAGCTCTTCTTCATCCTGTAACAGATCGATAAACACCGTATCAGGCGGCAGCACATTGGTATTCGCCTTTTTCAAATTCCAGTTCTCGGTGCCGAAATTCACACGGATTTCCTGGTTGATTCTGGAAGGCGGACCTGTCCAGATTCCGTTGGCATCAAAATACGCATGATCCTTGGCCCAGGGTGATTCCCATCGGAGGTCATAGCGCAGCAATACGCAATTGTCCGGTAAATTCGGGCGCAGCGTCTCTGACAACTCTTCCAGAAACAGCCCCTGGTTTTCATCGTCCGGATTGAGTGTCGGACCATAAGGAACGTATCCAATCACATCATTCTGGCCCGCCGACTGCAGCAGCACCAGCACATCATCGGTTACATGCCGGCTTTGGGTATCTCCAATGTAAATATCATCTGAACGGATCTGGATATCAAAAGCCTGCGAACCAATCCCCTGCTGACGTTTTACTTTGGCCCAAAACGCGGTTTGCTGCAGCACCGGCGTTTTCGATATCTTTTCAGGCCGTTTTTCATTAATATGAATTTGCATAACATGATAATTTAATAATTCTCTGCTTTTGTTTCAAGGCCTGATTCGGCGTGTTTTCAGCTGCCGGCTGTATCGAAAGACGTTTTGAACGTCTCGCCGCTCTGATCCTGCAGATGTATTCGGGTTTTCGGCAGACTTGGATAGTTTGTATGTACCTTGCGGGACTGTAAATTATCCTGTACAGAAATGTCATAGCGTTTCAGGAAATTCAGCTTGATGACGCGTACAATTCTGATGAGGAGCCAGGCAATGCTGAAAATAATTAAAATCGTGGTTAATTTGTCTAAAATATTCCATGCAATCAAATCCCCGGGTAAAATTATCTCAGCTGCCGTTTTCATCAGAATAGACAAAATCAGTACAATCCACGGCGGAACGGCTTTTTAATATATTCTTTACTCATCAATTTAACCTCCCTGTTGATGTCCCTATAGTACAACAAAAACGAGGCCGTCGAGTATTTCAACATGCAGGCTCAAAATAGCCCGTATCTGTCCGGAACGTTCGGGGCTGCTCTCAACCTTTTTCCAAAAGCGACAGATCTTCGGGGGAAGAGAGCGTCAGACCAAGATCATTCATCCTGCCGGTTTCAAGATTGTAAATCCATCCATGTACACTCAGTGACTGCCCGGTATGCCAGGCGGACTGCACAAATGAGGTAAAACAGAGATTGAGCACCTGCGCGCGGACGTTCAGCTCGCACAAACGGTCCCATTGCTGTTTTTCTGACCCCGCGGCATCAAGTTCTTCCTGATGGTGACGGTACAAGTCCCGGAGTGGAGAAATCCAGTGTCCGACCACTCCGGAGGTTCGTTCCTGAAGCGCAGCCTTGACACCACCACAGCCGTAATGACCGCCGATAATAATGTGAGATACCTTGAGTACATTAACGGCATACTGGATCACGGATTGACAGTTGATATCCGTATGCAGAACCAGATTGCCAATATTTCTGTGAACGAACAAATCCCCCGGCTGCAGTCCGAGAATAAGCTCCGGAGGAACCCGGCTGTCTGAGCAGCCGATAAAAAAATACTCCGGAGCCTGCCCTGCTGACAGTTTGATAAAATCCGGATTCGATTGAAAGCTTTCGGACCATGCTCTATTATTTTTAAACAAATGTTCCAAGCCGTTCATCATTCTTTCCTGTGCTTGTTCGGCATTTTACTGACATTGAGGTTTTATAGAATATAACAAACTGTTAAAAAAAATCCCCGGCTTTAAGACGAGGATATTTTTAAAAATGAGATTACAAAATTTTTTAGTTAAAACCAAGAAAATTCTAAAACGCGAAAGATTAATCAGACTGACCGATAAAAAATTGTAGCCGTTATATTAGTGTTTTCCCGATCCTTTTTTCTTTTTGGACTTTTCTTTGGCGTGAGTAAACAGCGGTCTCTGACCTTTGATTCGGAAATTTTTGACAATCTCTTCAGCTTTGTCAAACGGCACCGTGACAAACGAAAAATTGTCCAAAAGCTGAATATCGCTGATCTGCCGGGGTTTAATCTCAACCTGATTGGTGATCATATCGATCAATTTTCTGGCTGTGAGTTTGTCTTTTTTACCGAGAGCGACAAACAGTCTGGCTCTGCCCTGCTTGTCCAGCTGGGTTCCGCGCGCACTGGCTTTGGACAGTTCAGTGTATGAACCGGCATCAAGTTCTTTTTCAAATGAATAGCTCAAGACCGCTGCCAACACCTCTGTTGGATCTTTGGTTTCAAGCAGTTTTTTAGCCCAGTTGTAAAACATGGGATCCAGTTCTTCTTCCAGTAAAAGCTCAATATCATCTGTGATTTTTTTACGTTTCGCCCGGATGATCTGTCTGACCTTGGGCACTTTGGATTTTTTGATATCGGTTTTGGTTTTCTTCTGGATGAACAGCAGCCGTTTGTACTCGCTGGGCGTAATAAACGTGATCGCGGTCCCCTCTTTTCCCGCCCGGCCGGTTCGTCCGATCCGGTGCACATAAGATTCGGGGTCCTGAGGAAGCGCATAGTTGATGACATGCGTAAGGTCGTTGACATCGATTCCGCGCGCCGCCACGTCCGTGGCCACCAGTATATTAACCGTCCGGCCTTTGAATTTGCCGAGCGAACGTTCGCGCTGCGCCTGGGAAATATCACCGTGAATCGCTTCAGCGTCATAACCGCGGTCGATCAAGTGCGTGGCCAGCTCATCCACATCCCGTTTGGTCCGGCAGAAAATAAGTCCGTAAAATTCTTCTTCAATATCAATAATGCGGCACAGGGCTTCGAATTTGTCTGCTGCCTTGACTTCAAAGTAGATTTGTTCCGTTAGATGCGTGGTCAGGGTTTCTTTTTTGGCTTTAATCAGCTCATAACCAGTCATATACTCACGTGCCAACTCTTTAATCCGGGCTGGCATAGTGGCTGAAAACAACAGGGTTCGTTTGTCAGGATTGGTGTATTTGAATATTTCTTCCATATCCTCGATAAAGCCCATATTCAGCATTTCATCCGCTTCGTCCAGAATCAGATGCTCAATGCGATCGAGAAACAGAGTCCTGCGGTGCAGATGATCAATGATCCGGCCGGGCGAACCGACAACAATATGAACGCCTTTTTTCAGTCGGCGCAGCTGCTGGTCAATGGACTGACCGCCATAGATCGGAATAGTTTTTATTTTTTTATCGCCTCGCAGGGAATTGATCTCTTCAGAGACTTGTATTGCCAATTCACGGGTCGGCACAAGAATAAGCGCCTGCACCCGTTCATCACCGGGATCAATCATTTCCATCAGCGGCAGTCCGAATGCCGCGGTTTTACCCGTGCCCGTCTGCGCCTGGGCAATGATATTATGCTGATCCTGCAACATAACCGGAATGGTCAGCGCCTGGATCGTGGTCGGCTCTTCAAACCCCTTTTTATTTACCGCCTTTAACATGGCGTCAGATAGGCCGAGATCCTTAAAAGTTACTTTGTTCATTCTATTCTCTTTAATATATCTGATATGTCAATGATTCACTATCTGCGCCGTCTGGAAGAACGTTTTCGCTTGTTTTCAGCCTGGCTGATTTTGATGCGTGATTCTTTGACTTGCATGCCGTTCAGGGCTTTCATTGCCTTGTCGGCTTCTGAATTATCCGGCATATCCACAAACCCGAATCCTTTTGATTGTCCTGAAAACCGGTCTTTGACAATCTTGACTGTTTCCACCGTTCCATAGTCAGAAAATAATTGTTCCAGATCGCCTTCGGTCACTTTATGGGATAAATTTCCAATGTACATATTCATAAACAGTCACCTTTCATAAGTATCATCGGCAGCATGCCGATGTCACGGGACCATCATCGCCCCGTATATTCAATTGGAAAATTAGAGTTAATAATCGGAATTTGAATGTGCAATCGATGCAGCGTGATTAAAACCTGGCTGGATTGATACGTTTGAATCTGCCGATTGGTGAATAAATAAAATTCATGGATATTCAGCAGAACTTCAGATTCATACTGTTTTTGGATATGCCGCGTATTGAAACAAAAAAAACCCCCGAAATCGGGGGTTTTTGAACAATCGTCTATTATATTCTCGAGACGTTGGTGGCTTTTTGACCCTTGGGGCTGTCTTCAACTTCGAATTCGACTGTTTCGCCTTCATCGAGAGTTTTGTATCCGTCACCGTTAATGGCATTGTAATGTACAAAGATGTCCGTGCCCTCATCAGTGGTGATAAAGCCATAACCTTTAGATCCGTTAAACCATTTGACTGTTCCTTTTTGCATAGAACCATTCCTTTACTTGAATTAAAGTCAATGTACGTCTCAGTTTTAAGCTCATGGGAACGAAAGAGACAACCTAGACTAAGTTTCAGCCGATTTGCGCTCTGTTCGTTTTGCTGTGCGTCGCCCCTAAAAATAGAGTGTTAACATCAAACCAAAAGTCCTAAAAACAGGGTACAAATAAATTAGTTGTATAATATACTGTTATTTTTTATAAAATGCAAGTTATTTCTTTGAAAAAAGGCTCCGTTTCACAGATTGTCCGGCAGCTCCGCCGGGAGGCAACGTGAACTCAACATGAGTGATACCCTGGCCGGCCTCATACCGGCAGCCTGGCCCGGTCCACTGCCCGGACAAGGATACGATCAGCTTTTCCAGCATCTGTGTCGGATCCGACACACAGACTTGCAAACCGTTTTCATCTTTCTGCAGCATAAGCAGACCGGGATGATTCATCCGCAGCTCAAAACCGCCAACAGACAGTGCCCCGGGCACGTAAAAGACGCACTGCCATATCTCTCGCTCGGGATGAAACACCGCCTGAAGCCGCGAATGATTGGCCAATATGCGCACATCCGGGATTGGCTGCAATTCCGGATTCGAGTTCGGCCGCACAATATAAGCATATTCCGCATTCCGCGGCTGAGCGCCATGGTCAATGCACAGCGTAAACAGCTCATCGCTCAGCAGTTCAGCAGGTTTGGAGCGGTTGATCTCGTACCAGGATCCGGATTCAAAGGTGTTGTGCAGTATCAGTTCGCTATACTCGGGAAAATATATTCAGCAGATGCATGCCGGATCATCACCGGCCCCTTTATGCGGTGCTCTCCCCGTGACGGTGTCTGTACGGATTCCTTTGAGATGCTCACCTCTCCGTTCAGATAACATTGATCCACGGTTGTATACACCGGTTCATTTGTATTGCTGGAAATACCGGCGCCCAGACAGACATACTGCCGGTCAAAGAAAAACCAGGATTTGCGCGCAGCCAGAGAATCGTATTTGAAATCAAACGCAGCCAGACCGTATGTGCCGTCCGAGACGCCGCCGACAAAGTCCGATCTGCCGCTGCGACGTACATTGCCCTGCAGACTATCAAACTGTATAACGGTAGTTCCTGGAATCCTGCGCCAGTCCCAAAGCGGGAAAATGTTTTTGTATTCATTCCCGGACACAAACCGAAAATTGCATCCGTCGGCAATATGATGACTTTTTAATCCTTCGCTGTTGTAGGGATTGTCGGTATTATCCATGCGCGTGGAATACATGCGCACTGACGCGTAATAATCCGGTCGGTGATGCGTCATAAAATCAGAGCGCCAAAAGTGTTTGTTGCCGAAAATATTGGCGGTATCCGGATAGGTGATCCGGTTGATCAATCTTTGCAGCTCCTCTTCCCTGCCGGTGTCCAGCTGCAGCAGATTTTCCGCGGCGTTGCGCAAATAACCGGCATTCTCGCCTGGACGCGTTATCTCGCGTCCAAGCGCCCCGTAATCCGCGGTGCGGCCATAGATCATCCACGCCGATCCGTCCAGGATGTAGCGCGTCAGAATATTTATTTTTTCAGCTGAGAACTCAAAGCGGGTTCCGGCGGCCAGAGCGGCAAGTCTCGACACATCCACCGCAAATCCGGAGCCGTAACCGTGATTGTACAGACAGTTGCCATGCTGATGAAAACTGAAATCCGGCTGAATGCCCTCTGCTGTGGTGATGCGGATCTCGCTCTCAATGCGCGCAAAGGCGCTGTCCACCAGTGCAAGATCGTTCTGCAGAATACCACGATTGATGGTCACACCGGCCACCCACACCAGATTCTGACCGGTCATGCCCAGTTCGGCGCGTTTGAGGATTTCAATGCCTTTGCTGAGCTGCACAGAATCAAGTTCAGACTGCAACAGTAGAAACAGAGACGATAGGGATCTTGGCACTCCGATGACATTGTGCCACCAGTTGGGATTCTGATAATCATGCTGCAGCCAGTCATTAAGCGCTGCATGCACGGCCCGGCGCAGTTCAGGCTGCCCCTGCAGGGGCGAGCGGTCAGAGCGGTACGCCAGCGTCAGTTTGGTCAGATTGTACAGATGCTGATTCAGCTTCCAGCCCGAGCGTGTGCTGTCCGAATAATCAATGGACGGCCAGCTGCCCTCCGGCTGCTGCGCTGTTATCAGCCGCTGCACCTGATCCGTGTCCACCCGTGCGTTCTGCAGTGGATCCAGAATGCGGGATTTCAGCACCTGCAGATCATCAGCCTGCGCACCAACGGCGCCGCCTAAAAGAATAACAATGACTATCAGAATCCAAATTCGCATGTTCATTCCGTTTTGAGGGTCAATGATCACAGAACTCTTTAAAGCTAACAGTTTGTCATATCAGAATCAAGTAAAAATAATGAATCGGAATGCGATATTTTCAAGTGGTGAATCGTGAATTGAAATTGGAAAACCGGAAGCTCGGATTATTTGCACATCGGAAAAGTCAATTAAATTTTGTATATTAATAAATACTATTGAGATAAAATAGTACGTACTAGGGTATGTACTGTTCTACGGTGCGTCTTTTTTTTGTGTTAACTGCTTTACCAATGTTGCATCATAACCTCAATTTTGTGTTTTTTATCATCGTAAAAATCAATCAAAAGGATTTTTTTTTATGGCCACAGTCATAGAACATCCCACGCGCATCCCGGCAGCCGGTGTACCCGCCAAACAAATCCATGAATACATCGGCCGCGTCAACAGCGGCACGCAGCAGATCAGCGTTGCGCATATGAACAGTCCGTGCGGCTGGTCCGAGCCAGGACAGACGCCCGGGTTTGATGAATATACTGTGGTGCTTCAAGGCAGTCTGCACATCAAGCTGCGCGACTCGGAATTTGATGTGAATGCTGAGCAGGCTGTCATTGTCCATGCAGGTGAATGGGTGCAGTACAGTTCTCCGGGGCCCGACGGCGCCGAATATATTTCTGTATGTCTGCCGGCGTTTTCCATCCAGACTGTGCATCGTGACGAATAGGGGTTTTGTGTGAGGTAAAGGGCTGCTTACTCCCTGATTCCGATGACATCAGAATCAGCTCTATTACTAAAAAAAAGTCTTGCACTTTCCGACAAATCAATATTATAATAGAGGTGTGAACGTCAATGCAATGTCTGATAACGGCAGTACAGCATTGATAGCCGCTGCGGGTTTGGCCGAACCAAGGCTATTGGGTTTTCTGATCCAGGCCGGCGCAACTGTCAACCATCAGAACAAAAATGGGTATACTGCTCTTTTGGCTGCGGTGGACACTATGCGTCCGGAAATTATCAAACTATTGCTTTCAAAAGGCGCCAGGACCGACCAGAGAACCCGTTTCGATCGTACAGCCAAAACTATTGCGGACATGCATAAACCGGATGAAAACTATGACACGGTCATCAGGTTATTGCAAGCAACCGATGGCTAACGCTGATAAGGCGCTGGCGCAGATCCGCATGGACTCTACCCTATTGCCCGTCAAATGCTTGCACGCGCTTTATAGTAAAGTTGAGGCGGTGAAAAAACATTGATTCCGGGTAAAAAACCCAAGCTGAGGAGGTTCTATGCTCGCTCTTGGTGCATTAGCAGGTCTTGGAATTCAAGAATTGTTGGTGCTGCTAATTGCTGTGTTCGGTTATATTCTGCCCTTTTATCTGAAATTGACACCGCCCGCGTCCGGGAAACGTACGGCCTGAGCATGGCCTGTTTCACATCAACAATCGAAAGAAAAGGAGGATGATCCATGCTGGATAGCCGAGCTCAATATTAAACTGCTTTTATAATTTAAGCTTGGTTAAAGTTACACGCAAAAAAGTTATTCTGTTTTCGATTCGTTGTTCAAAATATCTGTAATAAACTCCAGACCCTCAACATACCCCTCAATCCCCTTGCCGCTGATCTGTTTCAAGCAAGCCGGCCGGGTAACAGAAATCCGCCTGAATTCTTCACGCTTGTGAATATCTGACAGATGCACTTCCACGGCCGGCAGGCAAATACCGATAATCGCGTCGTGCAGGGCATAGCTGTAATGCGTCAAAGCGCCGGGATTGATCACCAGTCCCCTAACTGTTTTGCGCTGACGGTGCAGAAAATCAATGATCCGGCCTTCGTGATTGGACTGATAAAAGACCGGTTTGACATTTAGCTCGCGTGCTTTGCTGCGGATTGCTGCATTCACATCTTTGAGTGTGGCTGTGCCGTAAACATCCGGCTCGCGTTCGCCCAGGAGATTCAGATTCGGTCCGTGTACAATTAAAATCCGCGGTTTCATCTAGTGATCCATTTCTTTCATAAATGCAATACTCTGACGGATACAGTCATCGGTCACGTCCTGCTCCAGGTGTGCGCGTCCCGGTTTCTGCAGCAGCACCCAGGTCTGACCCGTGGATGACCGCTTTTTATCGTGTTTCGTCGCATTCAACAGTTCAACATCATCGATGGAAGCGGGGATGGCGGGAGGATCAAAGCGGTTGAGCAGCAGAATGCTTTTTTCAACGGTAGAGCGTTCCAGATACCCCTTGAGATAAGACAGGTAAAGCGCGGCTTTCATACCGTGCACCACGGCTTCGCCGTGTAGAAAATGCTCATATTGCGTCAGTGCTTCCAGAGCATGACCGATGGTATGGCCGAAATTCAGTATAGCGCGCAGACCGCTTTCCCGTTCATCCTGGGCCACCACATCCGCTTTGATCTGACAGCAGGTTTCCAGCACTGACTGCAGGTGTTCCATGTCATTCAACGCCAGGAGATTGTCGAGAGATTCTGCAAGCAGATGGAACAGTTCAACATCAGCGATAAAACCGTATTTGACCACCTCACCGAATCCGGCGCGGGTCTGCCGCTGTGACAGGGTATGCAGCACATTCGGATCAATGAGTACAAATTTCGGCTGATAAAAGGCGCCGATCATATTTTTACCCAGTGGATGGTTAATACCGACCTTGCCTCCCACACTTGAATCCACCTGACTTAATACCGTAGTGGGAATCTGCACCAGCGGCACACCGCGCATATAGGTTGCTGCCACAAATCCGGCCAGATCACCGATCACACCGCCGCCGAATGCGATAATCACCGAATCGCGGCCGGCCTGATTTTCAATCAGCCAGGTATACAGTTTTTCAGCCGATTCCGGGGATTTGGTGCGTTCACCGGCGGCCAGCACAACGTGTTCCGAGTGAAAGCCTTCCTGACGCAGATGCTGCAGCGCGGCATTGGCGTACAGCGGCGCCACATGTTCATCGGTGATGATAAAAACCTGACGCGCCAGCTCGTGCTGATGCAAAAGTTCAGCCAGTTCACCCAGTCCCCCCTGCCGGATATAAATGGGATAAGGTTCGCCTGTATTGACAATAATTTCACGATTCATATAACAGTCTTTCAAACAAATCAAAAACGACTTTATTCACAGGTTGTTTTCCGCTGCAGTTTATTTTCACCCGGGCTCGTTGATAATAGAGTTTACGCGCCTGCATCATGGTGCGGATTTTTTTACGGCGTTCAGAATCGGACAGTCCGGCCAGCAGCGGACGCTGTGAGGATGTCGCCACCCGCCGATCCACAGCGCTCACCGGAATATTGAGCCAGATGGTTATACCCGACGCATCAAGCAGCTGCCAGTTTTCCTCGCGCAATACAGCGCCGCCGCCGAGAGCGATGACCGTATTTTTGCGCTGCGCCAGGTTTCGGATGGCGTCTGTCTCCATATCCCGGAACGCTGTTTCGCCCTGTTCGGCAAATATTTCAGGCACGGATTTGCCCGCGGATTCTTCAATATAGGTATCGGTATCCACAAACGGCCAGCCGAGATAAGAGGCAAACGCGCTGCCGATGGTCGATTTTCCGGCAGCCATAAACCCGATAAAATAAATATTTTTACCACTCCAGGGGTACATGCGGCAATGCGTTAAAACGTTCAGTCATTTCATTGACGGAATCTCCGCCGATTTTGTCCATCAGGGCATCGGCCAGAGTCAAAGCCATCATTGCTTCTCCCACCACAGCAGCTGCCGGTACGGCACAGACATCCGCGCGTTCATAATGCGCTTCTTTTGCGGATTTGTTTTTGACATTCACGGACCGCAGCGGTGCGGTCATGGTCGGCAGTGGTTTCATGGCCAGACGCACCACAATGGGTTCGCCGTTGCTCATCCCACCTTCAATACCGCCGGCATGATTGTGACTGCGGCTATAACCGGATTCTTTGCTGTAAAACAGTTCATCGTGCACAAGCGAACCGGGGGTTTGCGAGACACGCCCGCCCAGTCCGATCTCGACCATTTTGATGGCATTGATACTCATCATGCTGTACGCGAGCATTGCATCCAGTTTGCGGTCCCAGTGAACATGACTGCCCAGTCCCACCGGCACACCGCAGGCAATGCATTCCACCAGTCCGCCCAGCGAATACCCCTGCTTTTTTGCCTGATCAATCGCCGCGCGCATGGTATCACCGGCCTTTGCATCGGTGCAGGACACATCCGATTCCTCGGCGCGTTTAAAAAATGCCGTCCATTCCTCAGTACCGGGCGCCAATGGATGATCAATTCGAGAATTGTCCGATACAGCCGGACCAATACGCGTTACATGGCTGTAAATCCGGATATTAAACTGCGCCAGCAGCTGTCTGGCGGCGGCGCCTGCGGCCACACGCATCGGTGGTTTCGCGCGCTGACGAGCGTTCCAGAATATTGCGCAGATCATCCTGGCGGTACTTGACCATGCCGGCAAAGTCGGCATGTCCGGGACGAGGCATCTGCAGTTTATCCACCGGATATTGAACCGGGTCTGCGCTCATTTTATGCGTCCAGTTGGGCCAGTCCTTGTTATGCAGCACCAGAGACACCGGACTCCCCAGTGTGCTGCCATAGCGCACTCCGCTGAGTATGTTTGCCTTGTCTTTTTCAATCTGCATACGTCCGCCGCGACCGTATCCTTTTTGCCGGCGTTTTAAATCACGGACAATATCATCTTCCGTGAGCGGCAGTCCGGCCGGAAGTCCCTCGATAATGCAGTTGAGCGCCGGCCCATGCGATTCGCCGGCTGTCAAAAAACGCAGTCTATTCATAAAGTTCGGTTTCCAGTAAGGTTCTACATTCTTTTAGTTGCTCCGGCGTCAGCTTGCAGATTTTGTCCGGTCCAGATGCGCAGCGACTGCAGACCCTGAAAGATAAGCATATCCAGTCCGTTCTGCACAAACGCGCCTTTGGATTTTGCGGTACGCAACAGTCGGGTTTGCAACGGATTGTAAATCAGATCATAGACAAAATGGCGCCTGGAAAACGGCGCATCATCACCGCAGAGGGTGGCCTCGATGTGCGGATGCATCCCGACCGAGGTTGTATTGATCACAATAGAGCTGGATTCGATCGTGCGGTTCAGCTCACTTTGCGCGACGCTCTCAGCCGATGTGAACCCGAAAGACTGTGCAGCCTCGCGGATGAGCTGCTCCGCGTTCTCGCGCGTCCGGTTATAAATTGACACCCGATCCACCTCAAGCTGTGATAATGCATAGAGAATCGAACGCGCGGCGCCGCCGGCGCCCAACATACAAACAGCATTTCCCCGGAACAGGCTTTGCCGATCTCCCAATGATTCGAGAAATCCGGCGTGATCCGTCACATCAGCACAAAGGCCTGTTTCATCCGGAGTAATGGTGTTGGCCGCGCCCAATGTTTCAACATCTTTAGAAACTGTCCGGCAAAAAGCTCGCACCTTGATTTTATGCGGCAATGTGACGTTGATACCTTTTATATTCAACGCCTGCAGTCCCGCCAGAGCCGTTTTAAGGTCTTTGGAGCGCACATGACAGGCCGCATATACCGCGTCCAGATCAAATAGTTTGATCAAATAGTTCTGCATCAGCGGGGACAGGCTGTGCTCAACGGGGTCTCCGATGACCGCATAAATGTCAGTGGACCCTTTAATCACGAGTCAGGTGTTCCAATTTTTCATAAAAATCAGGAAAACTCACGGACACACAATCCGTATCTTTGATCACGGTTTCGCCTTTCGCGATCAGTCCGGCAATGCTGAATGCCATAGCAATACGGTGATCCTTGTAACTGTCAATTTCAGCGCCTTTGAGCTGAACCGGACCTTTGATGACCAAACCGTCTTTTTTTTCCCGGACATCCGCACCCATCCGCTTGAGGTTGTCGACAAGCGCGGAAATTCGATCGGATTCCTTGACGCGCAGTTCTCCGGCATCCCGGATGGTGGTGGTGCCGTGCGCCTGGGTAGCGGCAACCGCCAGAATGGGAATCTCGTCGATGATGCTCGGGATCATGGGACCGGAAATATGGGTCGAATTCAGTTTGGAGGAAATCACGCGAATATCAGCCCGGGGTTCCCGGTTTATCTCGACCTGGTTTTTGTATTGAAATTGCGCGCCCATGGCGCTGAGTGCATCCAAAACGCCGGTGCGCGCCGGGTTAATGCCCACATTCTCTAACAGCAGTTCGGAATCGGGTAAAAGCGCCGCGGCGGCGATGAAAAACGCCGCTGCGGAAATATCGCCGGGCACATCGATATCGCAGGCAACCGGCACAGTCGGTCCTTTGATGGCGACGATGGTCTGTGTCTGTTTGATGGTGACCTGCATATCCGATAGCATGCGTTCACTGTGGTCACGAGACCGGTAGGGTTCCGTGATTTGAGTCATGCCTTTGGCAGACAGACCGGCCAGCAGAATACAGGATTTGACCTGAGCGCTCGAGATGCGAGTGCTGTAATCAATCGCGTTCAAATGTCCGCCTCGTATTTTGAGCGGCGCGCGGTAGTTGTCACTTTCCACGGTCGCGTACATTTGTTCCAGCGGCTCTATGATGCGGCGCATGGGACGGTTTATCAAAGACTCGTCTCCGGTAATTTCCGTGACGAACGGCAGCGATGCCAGAACGCCGCTCAACAGCCGGATGGTGGTTCCGGAATTTCCGGCATTTAGCGGTTCAGACGGCTGCTCCAGTCCTTCAATCCCCCTGCCTATAATCTTCTTGCCGTTTTCATGGTCCTCGATGGACACGCCCAATTGCTTTAGACAGTTTTCAGTGCTTTTTACATCAGCGGAATTCAACAGCCCGGTGATCCGGCTCTCTCCTTTTGCGATGGCATTGAAAATAAGCGCCCGATGCGAAATAGATTTGTCGCCGGGCACACGTATGTTTCCATCAACCCGACTGACGGGTTTGATACGACGCTCTGACATAATTAACCTCGCTTCCGGCACTCAAAGCCGTGTTTCTGTAACAATTCGATCGCGCTGGTTTGTTCGGATTCTCCGGCAAATGCAAGACGGATGGTACCGCCTTCATCTTCTCTGATTTTCAGAACTTCGATGTCTTTGATATTAATACTCTCCTTTGCAAGCGTCCCCGCGATATCCGCAATGATACCGGGACGGTCTTCAACGGACACACTAATCTCATACTGGGGATTCAAAAATCCCTTGGTATCCGTGGGAATGGACAGGCGGTTTTTGGCAGCATCATGAAAATAGGATTCGAGTTTTCCCTTGTTGTTAATAATACCTTTCAACTCCTCCAGTTCTTTTACATACGCATCAATAAATCCGGTAATCATATCTGCATTGGTGTCGCAGATATCTTCCCAAATGCCGAACGGACTGGAGGCAATGCGGGTCATATCCCTGAATCCGCCGGCGGCCATTTTGAGAAAATGCGGACTTTCTGTCTGCTTTTTGGCGACCAGATTCATCAACGCGATCGCGGCCATTTGAGGCAGATGGCTGACCGCGCCCGCGATTTCGTCATGCAGTTTGGGCTGTAGCAGCAGCACCTTGGCGCCGATGCATTCAAGCAGTTCACCCAGAGCCTGACGTTTGCTGACATCCACAGGCCGGCTGGGTGTGAGCACATAAGAAGTATTCTCAAACAAAAACGGATCAGCAGCATGCACGCCCCGGAATTCGGATCCGGCCATGGGGTGTCCGCCGATGAAGCTGCAGCTGGACGGCAGATGCAAATTGGCAGTTTCTACAATCTGGCGTTTGATACTGCCCACGTCGGTGATCAACGTCCCGGATTTTACATAATCGCCGATTTCCTTCAACAGCTGCATTATATCAGTGATGGGTGTGCACAGAAAGACCAGGTCGGAATGTTCAAGACCGTCTTTGATATTGATACGGGAGATGCCTTCATCGATGGCTCCGCGTTTGAGAGCGTTTTCGAGAACATAGGGATCATCGATACCAATAACCCGGCCTCTGAATTTTTTGCGCCGCAGTGCAAGTCCCAGTGATCCTCCGATCAATCCAACGCCGATAATACTGATGGTTTTGAAATGATCACATGTTGACATGGTATCTACCTCCTGAATATCTAATCCACGTTGCGGCCGATAGCCCAGGCGATCATACGGATCTCTTCCATAAGCCGACTGAACTGTTTGGGATGCAGAGACTGCGGGCCGTCCGACATTGCATGATCCGGATCGTGATGCACCTCCACCATCAATCCGTCAGCGCCGGCCGCAACCGCTGCGCGGGCCATAGGGGCTACCTTTTCACGAATCCCGGTGCCGTGGCTGGGGTCCGCAACAATCGGAAGATGACTGGTCTTTTTTACGACAGGAATAGCTGAAATATCAAGTGTATTGCGAGTATAGGTCTCAAACGTCCGAATGCCGCGCTCGCAGAGAATCACGTCATAATTGCCGCCGGCCATCACATATTCAGCAGCCATAAGCAGTTCCTCGATCAGCGCGGACATACCCCGCTTTAGCAATACGGGCTTTTTGATTTTGCCGAGCTCACGCAATAAAGGGAAATTCTGCATATTGCGGGCGCCCACTTGCAGAATATCGACATATTCACTCATTAATTCAACCTGATTTTCACGCATCACCTCGGAAATAGTGGGAATATTAAACTCTTCGCCCGCCTGCTTTAGCAGTTTCAGGCCCTCTTCTCCCATCCCCTGGAACGAATAAGGCGATGTTCTCGGTTTGTACGCCCCGCCGCGCAGGACTTTGGCTCCGGCATCCTTGACGGCTTTGGCAATGGTGAACAACTGCTCTTCGCTCTCAATCGAGCAGGGTCCTGCAATAACGGAAATATGATCGCCCCCGAATACCGCATCCTTGACCTTGATCACGGAATCTTCGGCATGAAACGTTCGACCCGCCAGTTTATAGGGCTCGGATATACGAATCACTTCAAACACACTGTCCATGATCTCGAATTCTCTCTGATCAACACCGCGTACTTCACCCAGGGCGCCCAGGATGGTGCGGTTGACACCAACCACCTTGTGAACATCAAATCCGATTTCTTTTAAGCGATTGGATACGGTTTCAACCTGTTCCACGGTTGCCGTATCTTTCATAACAATGACCACATCAGCACCTCTTGGATTTGTTAAAATTCAGTTTTGAATTTCTCTGCAGGCAGCAATGATTTGTTTATAAATATCGATAATATCCCTGTCTTTCAACGGTCCCGGATTCAATCCGACCATCCGATGCAAAATATCCTGTTCGCGTTTTTGGTTGACGACCGGCATATCCGCACGCGATTTTTCACGGCCGATCTTTTGCGCAATATCCGCTCGCGAGTTCAGCAGTTCAAGAAGTTTTTGATCGATCTGATCGATGTCGGAACGGTATTTTTTCAGACTCATCTGCATCACCTATAAAAAAAAAGCCCACTCGAAAAAGTGGGCAAAGTTAGCGTTGAATGATAGTATTCGGCGTCTCCGTGCTAACCTTTGCCGCTACAGGTAAAATAAAAATAATAGTTGTAAAAAAAATAAAACATTCAAAAATCTCCTTTATACTTCACTAAAGATACAATTTTTTTTTATTCAGAGCAAGCACTTTTTTCTTTGATTTCCTTATAGTATTTCTTACTTTTTTTAGTGGGTGGTCATATCTGTTTCCTTCCGTTGATTCTTCCGCTCCCGCGATCACCTTTTTATTCTCACAACATAGCTATATTTTCACAACATAGCGGGGTGCGTCATGAAAACTTTATTATGTATTTTCATGCTTTTGGCAACTTGTTATTCAATGGACTTGCTGGATCAGGACTTTCAAATCAGCAGGATTTCTCCGGAAAACTTTAAATTCGGCGATCTGCATACTGACGCAAGCGGAAAAATGCTGTTAACCTGGGTTGAGGCCTATCGTCCCACACATTCACCTTCTTTTTACTATGCATTGTATGGACAACGGTTGTCCAATTCCGGTGTTATACTCACCGAACCATTCGAGATTGAACATGATTTCACTAATGTCAAAAGCCAATACGCGCTTTCTATTTCAAACGATGGAAATTTTATTGTGGCATGGATCAAAAACAGCAAAGTATACATCAAACGGGTAAACTATGATAATTCACTGTATGAACGGGATGCTGTCCGAATTGATGCCGGATTCACGAAACGGGCCACTCGGGACAATATCCAGGTCAGTATCAACGAACAGGGATTCGCCGTTGCGGTGTGGGAAACACGGAATCCGGCCCACGAACTGGAAGGCGCTCTCATTCCCCCCGTTCCTGCGCCCACTGCAAATTCGTTTATCATCTCGACTGATGCTGTTTGCCCCAACGTGCAACTACTGCCGGACAGCAAATTCCTGACGATCTGGGCCGATGGAGATTTGAAAGGAAAAATTTATGATTATTCGGGGAATTTGACCGTCATTAAAAATGACTTTACCATTGACTCGACACCGTCGTCGATTCCATACCCTCCGTTGATGGATGCAGACAACAATGGAAAAACCACTATACTCTATCAACCGTTTGAGGATAACTATGTTAACATCAAATGCTGCCAGCTGAGTGCGAATGGAGGCATGGCAACATCGCCTGTATACCTCGAAAAAAACCAGTATCATGTAACCGACCGTTTGCTGGGTCTGGATGTCGGCTCTTCAAATTCAGTGGTTGCCCTCTGGGGATCGTCTCTTGATCATGTTCTGCTGACTGAACAAATGAATTCCCATCTGGATAATATCTGGGGCCCTGTAAACATTTTCCACGATATCACCCGGGATGACATGCATGGATATGCTGTGCCGGCTCTGGGATCGAATAACGATACCTGGATGCTTTACAGTTCCGGCTATAGCGGGATGGTTCTGGGCAGACGTAATCAAAACGGCTATCAAACCAAACCTTATGTCTATACACTGAGACCCGGATCCGATGCCGCCTATCCGCAAACAGCGATGGATAAAACGACTGGCTATGCGGCTGTAACCTGGCATGGTCATGAAAATGGCGAGATAAGGGTACAGCTTTTGAGCCCTGAACCGGATTATATTGAGGAAAATGTAAATGTATGCGAAACCAATACCGGTTCGCATCCCGATGTCGGTGTGGGTGATCATGTGGTTGTGGTCTGGGAAGACCATCGCGATTCTCAGGAACAGGATATTTATCTGCAGTCTATCGAACTGGTCGGCGCTCTTTCCGGCGGCAATGTGCGTGTGAATGACCTGGGTATGAGCTGTGAGGAATCTTTTGCGGCAATGAACGGCGACACCGCCCTCGTAGTTTGGGAAAATACGAATACCGGACAAATAACAGGTCAGCTTTTCAAGTCAGGTTCACCGCTGGGCGGGAATTTTGTAATTTCCAGCGATTTTGACAATGCCTCCGCCGCTTGCGTGGCCGGCAGCGGCAACGGACGGTTTGCGGTTGCCTGGCAGGCAACTCATATCACGCCGCCGTTCCTGGTCTCATCTGCTGTCTATGGCCGTGTTTATGATTCAAAAGGCGATTTGATTGTTGATACGTTCAAAGTTGC
Organism: candidate division KSB1 bacterium; assembly: GCA_034521575.1. Classification (NCBI taxonomy): domain Bacteria; kingdom Pseudomonadati; species Candidatus Zhuqueibacterota bacterium. The sequence continues at coordinate 658,743 of JAXHMJ010000002.1, read as the reverse complement.
AGGCGACAGTGGCAATGCCAGTCAACCCAAACTGGATATGGACCGAGATAATAACTTGATGATCACCTGGTTGGACTACCGCCGTGATCAGTTTAACGCCTCGGTTTACTGCCGACGGTATTCAAACAGCGGCAAACCAGCGGGGAAGGAGATACGAATCAACGCAGATGACACCGGCAAAGAACGTGTGGATATTGCGGTGCATCCGAGCGGCGGCGGACTTTTATACTGGGTGACGCGGTCAATATGATGATCCGCCTTACAAACTCGAATTTCGCTTTTTAAATGAAAACGGCAAATTGAGTCCGATTGCCCGGGCCTCGCGGTTTGACTTGCGGGCGCAAAAAGCAGCGCCCTCCATTGCCTGCTCGGATACGGTTGCACTGCTGACATGGATGAACTCTCACCATCAGGATATAAGCAAACGCGATATCTGGGCGGATTATGTTGCCTTTTCTGATGATCTGTTTGATGTCGATCCGGCCTTTACAGCGGATGACACAATAGGTCAGGCCCCGTTCACAACTCAATTCCGTGATCAATCCAGCGGCCTTGTCACTGAACGGCGCTGGACATTCGGCGACGGAACCGTCAGCACCGAACACCATCCTGTCCATACCTACACTGAACCGGGAACCTACACAGTCAAATTGGTAATAAGGAGACTATCTTCACTTGCTTCACAGACTTTTGAAGACTATATCACAGTCATTGACAGCACAACATCAGTGGCTCAACATCCGGCGCTCCCGGATCAATTCAGACTGTCAGCTTTTCCCAATCCTTTCAATCCGAGCACAACGATTAAAGTTGAGGTTCCCCGATTCGGATTGATCGAGCATTGCTGTTTATAATATTCTGGGAAACCGCGTGCAAACGCTGATAAAACGCGACCTCCAGGCCGGATATTATGACTATACATGGGATGCTTCGTATCATAGCAGCGGGATTTATTTCATAAAACTGCAAACACGTGATGAACAGCAGACTTTAAAATGTTCCCTCTTGAAATAAAAAATGCGCCGTACCTGTCATAATGCAGGTACGGCGCTTTCAGGCAGAAAAGGACAAAGGTTTGTCACACTATTCTGTAATAAAAATCTGAAATCCGCTATAGGCTTCCATACTGTGCTCACCGATATCCAGGCCGCGCAGTTCCTCTTGTTCGCTCACCCGGATTCCCATGGTTTTCTTGAGCACAGCAAAAAGTCCCAACGCCACCGGCAAACACAGGGCAGCCGCGCCGGCCACACCGGCCAGTGCGAGAGAAAACTAAACTCGCTGCTGAACAATCCAACCGCCAGTGTCCCCCATACACCGCAGATCAGGTGAACGGAAAGCGCACCCACCGGATCATCCAGATGCAGCTTGTCAATGGTTAAAACAGACACCACCACGATGAATCCGGCAATACCGCCGATGACAATAGCCGAGACAATCGACACCACATCGGCTCCGGCTGTAATCCCGACAAGTCCGGCCAGACAGCCGTTCAGGACCATAGACAAATCCGGCTTTTTCTGAATGATCCATGAGGTCATCATGGCAATGACAATTCCCGAGGCGGCTGCCAGAGTGGTGGTCACAAACACATAACTGACTCCGCCCGGATTTGCCGACAATACTGAACCGCCGTTGAATCCAAACCAGCCGAGCCAGAGCAGAAACACACCGATGGCGGCCAGCGGCATGTTATGTCCCATAATGGGTTTAATATGGCCGTTCACATATTTTCCAAGCCGCGGTCCCAGCACAATAACACCGGCGAGTGCAGCCCAGCCGCCGACGGAATGCACAAAGGTTGAACCGGCAAAATCATGAAAATTGATGGAATCCAGCCAACCTCCGCCCCATCCCCAGGAACCGACAATGGGATAGATCACAGCGACGTACACCGCGGAAAAAATCAAAAACGCATCCAGCTTGATGCGTTCGGCCACCGCACCGGAAACAATGGTCGCAGCGGTGGCTGCAAACATGGCCTGAAACAGAAAATCCGTCCAGTAAGTATACCCGATGTTATAAGCAGGTGTAATACCGGCCGCATCGGTTCCGATACCCAATCCGGCAAATCCCAGCACCTTTCCCAGCATCCAGGTATCGCCGGGATACATGAGATTAAAACCAATCAGCGTATAGGTCAACAGGCCAATCGCCACAATCAGGGTGTTTTTGAATAATATATTAACGGTATTTTTTGCCCGGGTCAATCCAACCTCAAGCGTCGCAAAACCAAGGTGCATAATAAATACCAGAAACGTTGCAACCAGCATCCAGGTATTATTGATGGTAAAAAGTGCCATTTGCGATGAATCACCGGATTCCTCTGCAAACAGACCTGTTGATGTTAAAAGTATTATGATACATGCAGACAACCATGCAGTTTTTTTGAGATCGATCACACTAGCCTCCAGAAAATGTTTTTAGTAAAATTGACAATAAAAGGTTATGCAGCGCTCAGCCGATGGCATCGTGTCCGGTCTCACCCGTTCGAATACGGATACATTCCGTCAACGGCATGACAAATATCTTTCCGTCCCCGATCGTACCGGTCTTGGCGCCGGCAATAATTGCCTCGATTGTTCGATCCACAAAATCATCGTTGACAGCGATTTCAATACGGATTTTTTTCAGCAGATTCACCTCGATATCCGCGCCGCGATAGGTCTCGTGATAGCCCTTTTGCTGTCCACAGCCCAATGCATTGGTGATGGACATTTTAAAGACCTCACGCTCGTACAATTCCTGTTTGACAAAATTCAGGCGCTCCGGCTGAATATAAGCGATAATTAGATTCATGTGTCTCCCTGTAATTTTTTGATTTCTGTAAGGGCAAAGTCAGTGCCAAATTTTTGCAGCTCACACGACAGGGCCGAAAGGTTATTTAATTAATTGTTTTATTGTCAGTTAAGGAAAAGATATCTGGAATTGATTTAATGAAACAAGATGCAATATTGTAAGAATTAAAATAATACCCCACTCTATTGTCATTTTTTAGCATTTTGCCGCGCTTGCGGTCAGAATTTCTCCGCAACCGCGGCAACGGTTGTGCAAATAGACAAGTTTGCTGATAAAATACAAGGGTTACCTGCCATCAAAATTGAGTATTTTTACGAATAACCCTGAAACTAAGGGGAAAACATCAGACATTCCATCCAAATCAGCATAAATCAGTTCTAATCCATACATTATTGTATTTCAATAAATATATATATCATATTTGTAGGATATAAAACAGCATGCAGGCGGGTGATACGCAGAGATATGCAGGTTTTTTATTCCCCCGAATAGGTCACACTGAACGCATCCACTTCATGCACGGTCACACAGGCGACCGACACATGTTCAGGGATTCGTTTTGCCATCGCGTCAAATATAAACTTTGCGATATTTTCCGAGGTGGGATTGTTGCAGTTAAACGGTTCGATTTCATTCAGCAGTTGATGATCAAACGGTTTGATGCAGTGATCGAGCATTGTCTGCAGCTGCATCAAATCCATGATCATTCCGCTGTCATTGAGTCTGCATCGCCTGAATGGACAGCGATACTTTGTAATTGTGACCGTGAATACGTTTGCAATCTCCGGGATAATCGACCAGACGGTGCGCAGCGGAAAAACCGCTTTTTACGGTCAAAGTATACATGAACAACGCTCCTCTATTGAATAGCCGGATGCGGCATGTCTCCGTATACCGCAGCCGAACTGTATTTATCGTTTCCAGATGGGATTTGCCTCCTCAGGCGGCCAGACAATGCTCCCATGATCACGCGGCAGCCAGGCGATATAATCCGTGCCCAGAATCTTTGGTGTTTTTGGCCAACAGTTTATACTCGGGTGTATACAAAAACGGCTGCGGCTGCAAATCGTACGGATGTGAAAATGTGCCAAGCCGAACCGTTAGCTTTTGTTTCATTGATTTTAAGATTTTCGCATAATCGGGATTACCGGCCAGATTATTTTGTTCAAAGGGATCAGATTTCAGATCGTATAGCTGATCTTGATCAAAATAATTCGGGAAATGCTGAATCGCAATTTGGGAATGTGCCTGTTTGAACGTATCGAGATGATTCGGCGCATACTGCGTTTCACCGTTTTTCATGGCGTCAACAATCGGTTGCGGATAACGCACTGCAATGTATTTGTATTGTCCGTCTACAAGAGCGCGGGAATATCCCGACTCGAGGTACACAGAGTCACGCACCTGATCTGAACCTTTAAACAGCGGGGTCATATCAACTCCGTCGAATTGATGATCTGCAGGCAAGGTAATACCGGCTGCATTCAGCAGGGTCGGCAGTATATCCACACTCTGGACCAGCGCAGGACTCACCTGTCCCGGTTTGACATGTCCAGGCCATTTGATAATAAACGGAACGCGGTTGCCTTTTTCATAGCACGTGGCTTTTCCGGGTTCAATGTTGTGGTCGCCCATAAATATGACAATCGTATTGTCTTCAATTCCCAGATCCGTTAGAGTTTGCATGACTTGTCCCACATGGTGATCCAGGCAGGCCATACCGGCGATCTTGTGGTGCATCCATTCCGGTGCGAGCTTTAAGCGTTTATTCAGAGCATCCTGAGAGAGCTGATACTGTTCAACATCTTCAAGCTTGCCCTGCGGCGTATAATTCAGATCATGCTTGAACTGATCAGGATGATAGGGGCCATGAACCGCGGTGGTGGCTGCATAAACAAAAAACGGCTTGTTCTTTTGCCTACAATCCTGAATCAACTCTACGGTTCCCTTGGTGATCCAGGGAAAATTATGATGACGCAGGGCCCTGACCGGATGTTCGTCCAGATTGCCCCAGGACACGCTTTTGGCCAGATCAAATCCGGCATCCTGCTTTACCTGTTCAGCGGCAATTCTGTGACGTTCCTGAAGCAGTTTGTCGGTTTTTTCGTTCTTTAAATCTGCATCAGCATCTATTTCAGGAAACCCCAAAGTCTCCGGTCCGATATGCCATTTTCCGCTCATCCCGGTGAGATAACCGGATCGGGACAGCAATCCGGGCAATGTAACATGCGATTGATCCAGGTAAGTATTCCAGGCCACCGAATACATCTGATCATCGGGATACTCCTGGATAAAGGCGGGATGCTTGCAGCGTCCCGGATACTGACCGGTCAGCACGCCAAAGCGGCTGGGTGTGCACATGGGCGCAGCACAGTAAGCATGTGTAAACCGAAGACCTTCTCTGGCCAACTTGTCAATATTCGGCGTTTGAACTCCGCCTCCGTAACAGCTGATAAAATCATAGGCCAGCTCATCTGAAAAAAACAGGACGATATTCGGCGGTTTTTCACCGGAACAGCGAAAAGAACCCAGAGCAGACACAGCAGCAGCGGCGCCTGTTGATTTCAGGAATTGACGTCGTGTGGTTTGCATAATGATTTCCTTTATTTGGTGCGGTTGAATTTCAAGATCTAAAATACCAAAAATTAATGAATAAACAAATGAAATGCCCATCAAGTTTATATTTTTTCCAGTCTCACTGTGATCCGTACAATATTTTCAGGATGCTCTGAGGGGTCAAAGTTTGGTATAATGCAGGAACCTGACAGGACTCTGGTTCTTTATTTGAAAAATTATACGAAAGGAGAATTTATGCAATTGTTTCAGAGTCAAACATTGAAACAGTTAACCACTCCGCGCAATGAAATTTGTTTTTCGATTTATATTCCGACCCATCCGCAATGGGACAAAATACAGAATGATAAAATCCGGTTTAAAAACAGGCTCCAGGATCTAAAAGCACAATTAAAAAATGACGGCTATGATGAGGTCACAGCTCTGGCCATGCTGGAGCCGGGAGAACAGTTTTTAAATCCGGACTATAAAGTGTTGGGAAAATATAATGCAGCAGACGGCAATGTGGTTCTTGATGAGCCGAATGATCCGGAAAACCGGGATCTGGTTGAAATGATTATTGTAAACACGTTGCATTACGGCGGCACGGTTTACACGGTTGATCCGCAGCAGATGCCCAACCAGGAACATATGGGCGCCTTGCTGCGTTTTCCCTGAAAATGCACAGACACACAGACAGCTGGTGGATGACAGTCTGCAGCGGGTCATTTTTTAATGTACAAGTAAAAATACTTGTGTAAAAAAAAACTCTTTTGTATATTCAACTGCTGAAATCATTAAAAAATGTCCATTTAACTGGAGGATAAACAATGAAAGCTTCAATTGATGAAAGTCTGTGCACAGCATGTGAGCTCTGTGTAGATACGTGCCCCGATGTTTTTGAAATGGGAGATGATGTCGCGCAGGTTAAAGTAGATACAGTCCCTGCTGAATTCGAAGATGACGTCCGAGATGCAGCCGACTCTTGTCCCGCCGAATGCATCAGTATTAAAGAATAAAACATGTTTTGATAGGAAAGGCCGGTTTTTAACCGGCCTTTTATTCTCCCTCCTGCTGAATTTTCCTGATTTATAAGCGGATTTGGCTGCAAAATCCGCTTGACTTTGCTTTTTTTCAATAAATCACAAAACAACTCTTGACAAAGAAACCCTGAATAATTATATTAAACAACATTTTGAACCGGTTCAAATACAGGAGAATCCAATGAGACGTATAAGTTTATTTTTGGCAGCAGTGGCGCTGATTATCAGCGGCTGCGGAAACAATAGCGGTGTAACCAATCTGAAACTTGCACACGGGCTGGCCACCAGTCATCCCGTGCATCAGGGTATGGAGTACATGGCTGAAAAGGCGCTTGAGCTATCTGATTCGACACTTGTTATTCAAATTTATCCGAGTGAGCAGCTGGGCAACGAAAAAGAAACCCTGGAAAAACTTCAAATGGGCGCCATCGCCATGTGCAAAGTCTCAAGTTCCATGCTGGAACGTTTTGTCGAAGAATACAAAGTGTTTGCCCTGCCCTATCTGTTCAACAATGAAGAGCACGTATGGAAGGTGTTAAACGGCGACCTGGGGAAAGAAATTCTGACCGCAGGCGAGAGTAAAAAGCTCAAAGGACTGGTCTATTATGATGCGGGCGCGCGCAGCTTTTACACACGCGAAAAACCGATTCTGCATCCGGATGACCTAAAGGGCCTGAAAATCAGAACCCAGCAGAGCCCGATGGCCATGGATATGATCCGCAGCATGGGCGGATCCGCCACCCCCATCAGCTGGGGCGAACTTTACACATCACTGCAGGCCGGTGTGGTAGACGGCGCCGAAAATAATGTTCCCAGTCTGTATACGTCCAATCATTATGAAGTCTGTAAACATTACAGTCTTGATCAGCACACGGTTGTTCCGGATGTGGTTGTCATCAATACGACCGCATACGAACGGCTGTCCGAAGAACACAAACAAGTACTGCAGCAGGCTGCAGAGGCGTCTGTGTCCTATCAGCGTGAAATGTGGGATGAATTTGTCGAAAATGCCATGCAAAAAATGAAAAAGAAGGCTTGCAAGTGTATCAGCCGGACAAAGCCCCGTTTCAGGAACGCACCCGGTCCATGTATGATAAATTTGACGGAACCCGTATCGGGGAACTGGCTCAGGCTATACAAGAGGTGGAATAATGCTAAAACGCTTTTTGAACAAATTGTCTCGTGTCCTTGAATTTTTTACAGCCGCATCCATGGGAATTCTTGTCATCGATGTCTCCTGGCAGGTGATCACCCGGTTTATTCTAAAAGCTCCCAGTGATTTTACAGAAGAACTGGCTACTTTTCTCATGATCTGGGTTGGATTGCTGGGCGCTGCAGTTGCATACAACCGCAAGGCTCACCTGGGCATTGACTATTTTGTTGCCAAATTCAATCCAAGGAACCGTTTAATAGCAGAAGGAATTGTTAACTTTATGGTTCTGTTTTTTTCCGTATCCGTATTGTTTTACGGTGGCATACAGCTGGTGGTCAGGACATTTTCCCTGGGACAGGCATCCCCTGCCCTGGGACTGCCGCTGGGATTTGTTTATCTGTGCGTCCCGGTGTCCGGGTTCTTTTTGACCCTGTACAGCATTGAATATCTGCTAGAAACGATACACCAATTTAAATCGAACTGACACTTGCATAACCCGTTGATCGAGGTTTTCGATGAGTATTCCAATCATTGTTCTCATAGTGAGCTTTGTCATATTTCTTTTGCTCAATGTTCCCATTGCCTTTGCCATGGGCCTGGCCTCTTTTTTCACCCTGATTGCCATCGGCACCATGGACGGTGCAGCCATACTTTCAATGATCGCGCATACAACTGCAACCGGCATTGACAGTTTTGCACTGCTGGCGATTCCGTTTTTTATACTCGCCGGTTTATTCATGAGCCGGGGCGGAATTGCCAGACGTTTGATTGATTTTGCCAATGTTCTGGTAGGCCGGTACCGCGGCGGTTTGTCCTATGTCAATGTGGTCACCTGTATGATGTTCGGCGCCATCTCCGGGTCGTCTGTGGCTGCGGTTTCCAGTGTCGGCGGATTCATGATCCCGTTGATGAACAAAGAAGGATATGACAATGACTTTAATGCATCCGTCACCATCACTGCTGCAACTACGGGACTTTTAATACCGCCCAGCAACGTGATGATTGTCTATTCTCTCGCCACCGGCGGGATGGTCTCGATTGCGGCCATATTTATGGCCGGAATTCTGCCCGGCATCCTGATGGGCCTGGCGCTCATGATTGTCGCCGGCATCATTTCCATCATAAATGATTATGGACGCGGCGTGAAATTCGGACTCCGCGAAGGTGTGTTCAAATTCCTGGCCGCTATTCCGCCGCTGTTTCTCATTTTCCTGGTTCTGGGCGGTATTCTGAGCGGAATTTTTACTGCCACTGAGGCATCCGCGATTGCTGTGCTCTATGCTTTCTTTTTATCTGTGTTTGTGTACAAAGAAGTCAAATGGAAAGATATACCGGATATCCTTCTCCAGTGCGGTATTACCACAGCGGTGGTGATGCTGCTGATCGGTACATCCACAGCCATGTCGCAGGTGATGACTCTGGAAAATATTCCGCAGAAAATCAGTGATGCGCTTCTGGGCCTGACCAACGACAAGTATATGATTCTTTTGATCATCAATATCATGATGCTGCTGGTCGGCACGTTCATGGATATGACACCGGCGATTCTCATTTTCACTCCCATCTTTTTGCCGATCGTCACCAATCTGGGCGTACATCCCATTCATTTCGGTATTATCCTGATTATGAACCTGTGTATCGGTATCTGTACCCCTCCGGTCGGGACGTGTCTGTTCGTGGGCTGCGGAATTGCCAACACATCGATCACCCGCATTCTTCGGCACATTCTGCCGTTTTTCCTGGCCATGATCATTGTACTGTTGATCACAACCTATTTACCGATTATTTCACTGTGGCTGCCCAACTTGTTTAATTTATAATTATGAAACGATCCCATCGACATATTACGATCAGCGATATTGCCAGAGAAGCCGGTGTGTCCAGGGCTACGGTCTCGGGTGTTTTGAATAACAATCCGGCTGTGGCTTATAAAACACGCGAACGTATTTTAAAAATTATCGCAAAGCATAATTACAGTCCCAATGAAACAGCCCGGGCTCTGGCCCGTCAGCATACCGGCATGATTGGATTGGTGGTCAAGGATATTTCCAACCCGCTCTATTCCAGCATCTCACTCGGTGTGGAAGCGGCTTGCTCAAAGAGCAAATATAATGTTGTGATCGGTAATACGCATACAAAGCCGGAACAGGAAGTTGAATATCTAAAGCTTTTAAAACGCAGGCGTGTGGATGGTATCATTATCCTCCCGCTTCAGAAGGAAAGCGATCTCGAAATGTTCCACGAACTCGAACAGCGCAAACTCCCGTTTGTGCTGTTAGGTGATCTGGAAGGTGTACAGGCCCCGCTTGTGCGTGCAGACGATATCACGGGCGCCTACAATGCCGCCTCTCATTTGTTGAAAAATGGCTATCGCCGTCTTTTGTACCTGTCCGGCCCAAAAGAGTTTATGGCCAGCGACCGACGCAGGCAGGGCTTTGTCAAGGCGCATCAGGATTTCGGTATGCCGGTTGATAAAGACCAAATCAGGGTGTGCGGCTGGCGGATGCAGGACGGCTACTGCACCGGGACTGAATATTTTGAGCAAATCAAAAGCCGTTTTGATGCTGTTTTCTGTTACAACGACACAATCGCCATCGGTTTGATCCGGGCGATGCTGGAAAAAGGTATCCGGATACCTGAAGAAATCGGAGTGATCGGCTTTGACGACTCTGAATTCGGGAATTATATCACTCCCGGACTCACCACAGTGGCGCAGCCGGCTTTCGATATCGGCTATCGGGCGGCGGAGATACTCATCGATTGTATTAAAAATGACAATCCCCCTAATACCGAAACCACGCTCCTAAATACGACCCTGATGATTCGTGAAACCTGCGGATCATATCGAAATAATGGCCGAAAATACATGGCGATGGGATGTAATCAAGAATTGGATCAAACCTGAAAGGAGTTATTTTGAGTTATATTCAAGAATTGTATCAGCTAAACGGAAAAACCGCAGTGATCACCGGTGGCACGGGAGTGCTGTCCCAGGCGATGGCTGAAGGACTTGGAAAGGCGGGTTGCCGCCTGGTGTTACTGGATATCAATGCGCAGAATTGTGACGCCGAGGTTGAGCGTCTGCGAAATATGGATATTGAGGTTGAAGCGCTTGTCTGCAATGTTCTGAACCGCGACAACATTGAAGAATGCGCGCAGCATATCGCTACAACCCGGGGTGAGCCGGATATTCTCATCAATGCGGCCGGTGTCAATTCCTCCACCCCCTTTTTCGATATCACTGAAGCAGAGTATGATAAAATTATGGGCGTCAACCTAAAAGGCACATTTTTCGCCTGTCAGGTTTTCGGGCAGCGTATCATAAATGCGGACAAGCCGGCCAGCATCATCAATATTTCTTCGGCTTCGTCCGGTCCTCCGCTGTCCCGTGTCTGTTCTTACAGTATCAGCAAGGCCGGTATCAATAATCTGACCCAGTTTCTGGCCCGCGAATGGGCACAAAAAAAGATACGCGTCAACGCCCTGGCGCCCGGCTTTTTTCCGGCGGAACAAAACCGAAAGATTTTGACCGAGGAGCGTGTTAAAGACATTATGGGACACACGCCGATGAACCGCTTTGGTGATCCCAAAGAGCTTATCGGGGCTGTCATCTGGCTGGCATCGGAAAAGGCTTCCTCTTTTGTTACCGGTTCCATTATCCGAGTGGACGGCGGTTTTTCAGCCATGACCATTTAACCCGTTAATCGAAAACAGCAAAAGGAATGCTCTATGAAGCAATTATTGGTGATACTGTTCGGTTCTCTTTTCGCTCTGTTTGCGGCCTGCGGCAAGTCAACTGTGTCATTTGTCGATTCTCATAAAACAGCGCTTGAGCTGGCAGGTGCAAAAAACAAACCGGTGCTGGTTGATTTTTATTCGCCGACCTGAGGCCCCTGCAAAAAGCTGGACCAGTTGGTTTTCCAGGATAAAGAACACGCACAAAAGATTAACGAGCTGTTTGTCGCTGTAAAAATTGTTAAAAATAAAGGAAATTATAAAGAGCTCCGGGAATTGTACCATATGCGGGGATTTCCGACCGTCATTGTGCTGGCCCCGGACGGATCGGAACGCGACCGTATCGTGGGATTTGCAAACAATCCGGACAAGTATATGCAGAAACTGACAGACTATGCACACAACCGGAACACATTGTCAATGCTGCAGAAAAAGTATCGGCAAGATTCCATGGATGTCGAAATCACGTTTAAACTCGCTGAAAAATACATGGATCGGTTTGAAGCGAAAAACGCACAACCCTATTTCAGACGCGTGATAAAGCTCACAGATGATCCCGGTGACAAATATGCACAGCAGGCGTGTTACCAGATCGCCACGTATCAGGCCCGGAACCATCAGAATGATGCCCCCTTGCTTGAACTGATTCCGCAACTTGACCGGGAAAAGAAAAGCGATGCGTACGTTACTTTGGCCCGTTCCCATAATGCTCAGGCGGACACACAAAAGACGTTCTATTATTATGAAAAAGCCCTAAAAGAGCTGCCCCGGGATGCGGGATTGATGAATGCCTATGCCTGGACCGTATTTGAATACAAATATCATAAAAAATACGACCGGGCCATCCAGGTAGCGGAAAAAGCGGTCAAACTGGACCCTGACAATTCTTCCATTTGGGATACCCTGGGATGGCTGTATTATGCCAACGGCGATACGACTGAGGCCATCAGGGCCATGCAGCAAGCATTCGACCTGGATCCGGACAATGAATACTATCGAGATAATTTGCAGACATTTAAAAAACAATAAAGGAGTAATAAAATGGCAGAACATGATATCGGCATCATCGGTCTTGCGGTGATGGGAGAAAACCTGATTTTAAACATGGAAAGCAAAGGGTTTAAGGTTGCCTGTTATAACCGAACCACCTCCAAGGTGACTGATTTTGTAGAGGGCCGGGCCAAGGGCAAACAAATCAAAGGCTGCTATTCCATTGAGGAACTGGTACAAAGCCTGAAGCGTCCCCGGCGCGTTATGCTGATGGTCAAGGCGGGCAAACCCGTGGATATATTTATAGACAAGATAATTCCCTATCTGGAAAAAGGCGATATTATCATTGACGGCGGCAACAGTCATTTTCCCGATACCATGCGCCGTACCGAATATCTGGAAGAAAAAGGATTGCTGTATATCGGCACCGGGGTATCCGGTGGTGAAGAAGGCGCGCTAAAAGGTCCATCCATGATGCCCGGCGGTTCTCCGGACGCGTGGCCGCATGTAAAAACTATTTTCCAGACCATTGCCGCCCATACTGATGACGGTGAACCCTGCTGCGACTGGGTTGGTGAAAACGGCGCCGGTCATTTTGTCAAAATGACCCATAACGGTATCGAATACGGTGATATGCAGATGATCAACGAAACCTATGCCATTATGAAACGCGGGCTGGGCATGAGCAATCAGGATATGCACCAGGTTTTTTCCGAATGGAACACCGGAAAACTGGACAGTTATCTGATCGAGATCACTCGGGATATTTTGAACTATAAAGATGAAAACGGCGAGTATGTGCTGGACTATATTCTGGACACGGCGGGACAAAAAGGCACCGGCAAATGGACAGCCATCGAAGCGCTGAACCAGGGCCAGCCGACCACGCTGATCGGTGAAGCGGTGTTTGCGCGAAATTTATCCGCGTTAAAGGATGAACGCGTTGAAGCATCAAAACAGTTAAAAGGTCCGGACACTCCATTCACCGGTGATAAAAAACAGTTTATACAGGATCTGGAACAGGCCCTCTATGCTTCCAAGATCGTCAGCTATGCCCAGGGATTTCAGCTGATGCGCGCTGCTGCGCAGGAATATAACTGGAATCTGAATTACGGCGGTATTGCCCTCATGTGGCGCGGCGGCTGTATCATCCGTTCCGCATTTCTGGGAAAAATCAAGGAAGCGTATGAACGCAATCCGGAACTGGTGAATTTGCTGCTGGATCCGTTTTTTAAAGACGCGATACAGGAAGCGCTGCCCGGATGGCGCCGTGTGGTCGGCAAAGCATTCGAAATCGGTATTCCCATCCCGGCTCTCAGCACAGCGCTGGCATTTTACGACGGATACCGCAGCGAACGCCTGCCTGCGAATCTGCTTCAGGCGCAGCGCGACTATTTCGGCGCCCACACGTATGAGCGTATCGATAAACCCCGCGGCGAATTCTTCCATACAAACTGGACCGGTAAAGGCGGACAGACATCCGCTTCAACTTATAATGCGTGACAACGAACAGTCTACGGCTTTGAGATTTTGTTCTTTCCTGATCATTCTCGTCTCTCTAATTTCCGGGTGCTCCAACGGTTTTCAATACCATTGGCAGCACCCGGATACGACCGGCAGAGAATGCGTTGTTCTGGTACACGGACTGCGGGCAAACAGCTCGTTCATGCACAAACTTCAAGATATGCTGGTCGATTCCGGATATCATGTGCTCAACCTCGATTATCCGTCGTCCAAATATAAAATTCAGGCATTGGCAGACACTGCGATAGGTGTGGCACTGGAAGAATGCAAATCCGAATGCGATACTGTACATTTTATCGGTCACTCGATGGGCAATGCGTTGATACGCTATACCCTGCAGAAACCGCATCCCTGCCGGGTCCACCGGATTGTGATGATCGCGCCGGTCAATCAGGGAAGCGAACTTGTAAGCCGTCTGAACTGGGTTCCGCTTTTCGCAAAACTGAACAGTCCGGCCGGCATGCAGCTGGGCAGCCGGAAGGACAGTTTTGTCAATTCACTTCCTCCTCTTGAACACGAGACAGGTATCATTGCCGGCAGCCGAAGCATCAATCCCGTTGCATCTTTGATCATTCCGGGCAAAGATGACGGAAGGGTATCGATCGAAAACACAAAAGAAAAAGGTATGAATGATTTTATAATTGTACCGGCCAATCATCATGTTATCACAAAAAAAGACAGCACGATAAACTGTGCCGTGCGTTTCATTCAACACGGTCATTTTTGACCGGCAGAAAGGCTATCATGACAACAATGGGTATGATCGGGGGCCTGGGACCCCAGGCGACCATTTATTATTATCAGCGCATGATTGATCAGTTTCAGAACACATATGATAAAACCGGCTTTCCTCATATCATTATCGAAAGCCTGAATATCAAAACTTGTCTCGAATTAAGCTCAAACGGTCGCTGGGATGACTTGGCAAAAGGCCTGACGGAGCGTTGCGATGCATTGCTGAACGCCGGAGCACATTTCGGATTGATCGCCTCAAATACGCCGCATAAAGTGTTCGATCAGATTCAATCACAAACCCGACTGCCGTTATTGAGTATTCTGGATACCACCCGGACCTATCTGCAGGAGCACCGATTCAAAAAACCGCTTCTGCTCGGTACCGGTTTTACCATGAAATCAGATTTTTTCACTAAAATATTAAAACAGGTGAACATCCATCCTGTTGTCCCCGATGAAGAAAGCATTGTCTGGATTCATGATAAAATATTTTCAGAGATTGAATTCAATATTATAAAACCGGAAACCAAAAAACGTTTTATCGAGATTATTGAAAAACACAGACGCATGGATCATGTGGATTGCGTCATTCTCGGCTGCACGGAATTGCCGTTAATTATTCAAAGCCGGGACACAGATCTGCCACGGGTGGATACCGCTGAAATTCACGCAGATTCAGCGGTGAGTCGATATCTGTATTTGGAACAATCATAAACCAGCAAATAAGGATAAATTATGAACTTTAAAGCAACATCTGATACCCCCCTGACTGAGGAGCAGATCAAACAGGTTGTGCATCAGGCGTTTGAACACTATTCTGTCGATAATGAAAAGGTGCTGGTGATCATACCGGATACAACACGCACGGCGCCCATGCCGACGCTGTTCAGGACCCTGCATGAGCGCCTCGGCAAAACAGTTGAAAAGTTTGATATTCTGGTGGCGCTTGGCACGCATCCGCCCCTGTCTGATGCCCATCTGGAATCTCATCTCGGGATCCAGCTGTCGGATTTTCCGGATGTGGGATTTTATAACCATCACTGGGATTCCCCGGAACACTTGTATTCCGCCGGTACCCTGCCCGAATCTAAAGTAAGCGAATTATCGGGCGGCATGCTGCAAGAGACGGTGAACGTGACACTGAATAAACTGGTACGCGATTATGACAAACTGATCATCATCGGCCCTGTTTTCCCTCATGAAGTTGTGGGCATGTCCGGCGGCAGCAAATACCTGTTCCCCGGTATTTCCGGCCCGGATTTTCTCAATCTGTTTCACTGGCTGGGTGCGCTGATCACCAGTTCCGCACTGATCGGTAAAGCAGATACACCTGTCCGTCGTGTGATAAACGAAGCGGCAAAGCTTGTGAAAGTAGACCAATTCACACTGAACCTGGTTATGGACGGCAGGGATATGAAAGGTCTGTATATCGGAGATTCAACCGATGCATGGAATGAGGCTGCTGAACAATCACGGAAAATGAACACCATGTTCAAACCGCATCCGTTTGATCGTGTCCTGTCCTGCGCGCCGGAAATGTATGACGATCTCTGGACCGGCGCCAAGTGCATGTACAAACTCGAACCGGTGGTTGCAGACGGCGGAGAACTGATTATCTATGCGCCGCATATCACAGAAATTTCGAAAACCCACGGCAAGCTCATCGAACAGATCGGTTATCATGTGCGCGATTATTTTACCAAACAATCGAACCGGTTTAAAAACATTCCCGGCGGTATCCGCGCGCATTCCACGCATGTCAAAGGACTGGGTACATTTGAAAACGGAATCGAGACCCCGCGCATTCAGGTGTCTCTGGCCACCGGCATCCCCAAAGAAATCTGTGAACAAGTAAATCTGGGATATGTCGATCCGCTCAGCATCGATGTCGACAACTGGGGCAGAGATGACGAGCGGGCTTTGATCGTACCGCATGCCGGTGAAAAACTGTACCGGCTCGAAAATGATCCGTTCGGTCTTGACAGTCAATAAAGAACAGCCAAACCGGCACTCGTCCTTTACGACTGAAAGCAGCGGAACCGGGTACAGCAAAGTATGTGCCCGGGATGTAAATCATAAAACAGAAATCACCTGACCCCACAACGGAGTGCCATTTTGAGCTATATCAATGATCTATACGAGTTGAATGATAAAACAGCCGTCATTATCGGCGGAAAAGGCGTGCTGGGCAGTGCCATGGCCGACGGCCTCGGCAAAGCCGGATGCAAACTGGCCCTGCTCAGCCCGTCTGTCACCAAAGACGACCCAAACGTGCAGAAACGGGATGCGAAAACTAAAACCTTTCAATGTGATGTGCAGAACCGCTCGGAACTTGAACACGCGGCTGATGAAATCGTTGAAACCTGGGGCGAACCGGATATACTGGTCAACGCAGCCGGTATCAATTCAACCACGCCGTTTTTTGATATCACGGAAGAAGAATATGATAAAATTATGAATGTCAATCTAAAAGGCACGTTTCTGGCCTGTCAGGTATTCGGCAAACATTTTCAAAATTCCGGAAAACCGGCCAGCATTATTAATATTTCTTCCGTAACATCCATTACGCCTTTATCCAAAGTATTTACCTACGGGGTCAGCAAATCCGGGATCAATAATCTAACCCGGTTTTTAGCCAGAGAATGGGCAACGGATCAAATTCGCGTCAATGCCATTGTACCGGGATTTTTCCCGGCCAAGCAGAACCGAAAGATCCTGACCGAGAAACGGATAAATGATATTATGCGCCATACCCCCATGCAGCGTTTTGGCGAGCCGGAAGAATTGATCGGCGCCGTGCTCTGGCTGGCCTCGAAACAAGCCTCTTCCTTTATCACCGGCGCTATCATTCCTATAGACGGCGGATTTACAGCTATGACCATATAGTATTCATCCGGCATTTGAAACAATTTCTCGGCAGCTTCGTATGGAAACATATCAACATGAATGACGGGAGACTGCTATGTATTTGAGAATGAATTGGCTCATTGTTTCAATTGTTATTATTTCGTCCGGCCTTGTATCAGCCCGGGGATTCGGAATCCCCTCGGATCACTGGGGAATCGGTTTTGGGAATACACCTGAATTCAACGGGCTGCGCATTAATTTCCAGGACCACAATGTCCGGCAGGTGAACGGTATCAACATCACCCTTTGGAAACCTTCAGAGGAAAACATAAACTCTGAAATCAACGGACTGTCTCTGGGCCTCATGCCCGGCGGCGCCCGGCTGCGCGGTGTACAGCTGGGACTCGTGGGGGTGGCGGCTCAGGAATCGGCTCATGGTATTAACATGGGACTCCTCGGCGCCGGCAGCGGCGGTGACTTGAGGGGCATTAATATCGGCGGAGTCGGATGCGGCGCCGGTGACAATATGACCGGACTCAATATCGGCGGAGTCGGATGCGGCGCCGGCGGTGATATCAAAGGCATCACACTGGCAATGCTCGGAGCCGGAGCCGGAGATAAAATGTCCGGTATACAGATCAGCGGACTGGGCTGCGGCGCTGGCGACGAGCTAAGAGGCATTTCGTTTTCCGGTTTGGGCGTGGGTTCGCCGAAAATACGAGGTTTGTCTTTCGCAGGCGGATTCGTCGGCGGCAGCGATGTCATAGGAATTGCCATGGCAGGCGGAGCCGTTTTGGTTAAAGACGACAAAGGGCCGGCAGAGTTTAACGGCTTGGCTGTCAGTGCCTGCAATCTGGTCAAAGGCACACAAACCGGATTGTCGATCGGTATCGTCAATGTTGCAGACACGCTGAACGGCGTACAGCTGGGCGTGATCAATGTGGCCAATAACAATAAAGGAATTTTCAGAATTTTGCCGTTTCTGAATGCGCATCTATGAGATTAAACGCAGCTACATGCGTTATCAATAATTTGGGGTTCAGACTAAATGTCGCCCGGAATGATATCCGGGCCGTTTCACACCTGTAAGACATTTGCTGTAAACAGGTTTATAAAGACATTAAATAACCGTTCTTTTTTCCTCTACATCTTAAAATCCGCATAGGGATTTGAACCGTCCCAGTCAATGTCGATGCCCACTATATCACTGTAGAATGGAAGCATTTCCTTCAAATTCGAAACAACAAACCAATGATATCAAAACGGATACTCATATTTTGAATCCTTTCCCGAGCGCAAACGTAATCTGACGGTTCTATCCCAGCATCCATGCACCAGTTATACCGATGCCGCTGCCGAGAACAGCCGCGAGTACCAGCATGGGCACGATCGCTTTTTTATCATGCGGAACAACGATAATCATAATGCGCTGCGAACCCTCCGCGGTATGGAATTCTGTTTTCATGTCGCGCAGGATATAAAGGCGGTAGACCTGACGCCTGCCGTCACGCTGATAATCGGCTTGAACCGGTCCGCAAATGGTCGGTACTTTGATACGACTTGATGTCAATGTGCCGGGCTGCGGCTGGATGCGTGCTGTTTGAATCCCGTTTGCAACGAACGAATCGCCTTCCTGGATCAGGATTCCGAACACGTCCCTGCCGAAATCGATAAACACATGACCGTCTTTGATTTGGACAATCCTATTTTAAAGATATATAGTCGAATTAAAACTCGTCCTGTTTGCCGGATTCAATTAAAAGATCCGGCATCCGGGTACAGGTTAAAGGAAAAGCCATACACAGCAGCAACAGGTGGCGTTTTTTCATGTTAAATTTCACAGCATTGATAACGTTTAAAATAAAAAAACAAACCGGAAATAATAAACTGAAACACAGTCGGCGTTCAGGATATACCCTGCCAAAACATCGATGACATTTTTTCAAATTTTACAGAATTTTTCAAAACCTGAACCTGTTGCAATAATTAAAGCCAGAGACCTATTTTCAGGAGGAGACCATGTTTAGGGAAGAATTACTGTTTCGCAATCTTTTGGAAAAAGCGGATATCAGGGTCAATGGTGATCGTCCGTTTGATATCCGGGTGAACCATCCGGATTTCTACCGGCGTGTGCTGGCCAAGGGGTCAATCGGACTTGGCGAATCCTACATGGATGGCTGGTGGGACTGTGAACAGCTGGACGAGTTTATCAATCAAGTCATCCGCGCCGATCTGCCGTCACAGATCAAGGGCAATCTGAGCCTGTTCTGGCATGTGCTGCGCGCCAAACTGTTCAATCTGCAAAGTCGCGGCCGCGCTTTCAACGTCGGTAAACATCATTACGATATCGGCAATGATCTTTACGAGGCCATGCTGGACAAACGCATGAACTATACCTGCGCCTACTGGAAGGATGCAGAAAATCTTGACCAGGCCCAGGAGAACAAACTGGATCTGATCTGCCGGAAGATCGGATTGGAACCGGGCATGACGGTTCTGGAACTGGGCTGCGGATTCGGCGGTTTTGCCGGATATGCGGCCGAGAAATACGGCGCCGAGGTCACCGGGGTGACTGTATCGCGAAAACAGGTCGAATGGGCCAACGAACATTATTCGCATCTGCCGGTAGATATCCAATTGCAGGATTACCGCAATGTAAGCGGTCCATTCGACCGCGTCATTTCTATCGGCGTCATGGAACATGTGGGACATAAAAATTATCGCACCTATATGGAAACCGTATAGACCGCACCCTCAAACCGGACGGTCTGGCCTTTTTTCACACCATCGGCGGCAATCTGAGTTTGGCGATTACCGATCCCTGGACCACCACGTATATATTCCCGAACGGACAGCTGCCGTCCATTGCCCAGCTGGCAAGTGCTATGGAAGGATTATTCATTGTCGAGGACTGGCACAATATTGGACAGGATTACGATCCGACGCTGATGGCCTGGTATCGTAACTTTGAAAACGCCTGGCCGGACCTAAAGCATACATACAGCGAACGCTTTTACCGCATGTGGCGCTATTATCTGTTGAGCAGCGCCGGCGGATTCCGGGGCCGGCACAATCAACTCTGGCAGGTGGTTATGAACCGCCCGCACCGCGATCAACCGGACTGCCGCAAAAGCTGACATTCTGAATGGAGAATATGAAATGATCGACCGAACAGCCATTATTGTCGGCGGCGGACCCGCCGGAGCCAGTTGCGCACAGGCCTTGAATCACGCCGGCATCGATACATTGATCCTGGACAAACAATCCTTTCCCCGCCCCAAACTCTGCGCCGGATGGATCACGCCGCGGGTGTGGAGAAAATTGAACCTGAACCCGCGGTCCTATTCCGGCAGTCTGACGTTTTTCGATCATCTGCATGTGCATATATACGGACGCTATATTCCGATACCGACGCGACAGTACGCAATCCGTCGACTGGAATTTGATCATTTTCTCCTGAACCGCGCCGGCGTAACGGTCGAAAAGCACCGCGCTGCAGACATCAAGCAGGAAAACGGTCGATATGTCATAGACAACAGATTTCGCTGTACCTATCTGATTGGCGCCGGCGGAACCGGCTGTCCGGTGTACCGCACGTTTTTCCGAAACGCGTCACCGCGGCCGCGCTCCTCTCAGATTACAACGCTGGAACTTGAGTTCAAATCAAGCTATGAGGATACACGCTGTCAGCTGTGGTTCTTTGAACAGGGACTGCCCGGTTATGCCTGGTATGTGCCCAAACAGAACGGCATTATCAATATCGGTATCGGCGCCAAAGCCTCTCCCCTGCTGTCCGAACACCGGTCCATCCAGTATCACTGGCAGCAGTTTGCCCGCAAGATCAAGGAGGAGAATCTCATTGATATTCTTCCCGATCCGCCCAGAGGGCATACGTATTTCCTGCGCCACCGCGTCCCCCGCCTGCGTCTTGGCAATGCATTCATCATCGGAGACGCCGCCGGCCTCGCTACTCTGGACATGGGCGAAGGCATCGGACCGGCTGTGGAAAGCGGCCAGCGCGCCGCAAAGGCGGTTATCAGCGGCGGACGTTATCACCTGCGCGGTATCCCCCGCTACAGCATCCTTGATATATTAAAACACGTTATAAAAATGTAGGGCGACGAGTTCGTCGCCCGTGAGCGTCGGGCAGGTTTTGCGCCCAGACCACCCCGGTCCGCATTGCAAATTGTGCTGATTTTGATGATTTTACGCTTCTCATTCCCCCATTCTATGGGGGAATGCCGTCGAGACACTCTGTGTCTCGGCGGCATTCATTTATACGTATAAACACTGCTCTTGATTACGTACAATCCGGGCATGGATCATCCTCTCAACGGCGGCCATGTTGAATAACACGAACCTCCTTCGTCCGCGCACCGCCCATGCGTCAACACCGGGCTCTGAAAAGAAAGCGTCCGTTAGCTGGCGGACACTAACGGGAGGGTTAGTGGCAAAGGTTAGGATCAAAAGTGAATATTTTTTACAAAAGCATTGGATTCAAGATTAGAACCGGGCGCTTGAGCGTCCTTTCGTCTCTGAGCCCACGGACCGTATCCGCCCACAGGCTGATTCATTCGTGGACGGTTGAACGTTGCGGCAGGGAAATGCCTCTGTGTTACTCATTCCCGTATATGAGAGATACAATTTGGATGCTCTGTATCCCGGATTGTATGCCGTACCGGATTCGGAATTCGGGTCACTGCTGATTTCCAATCTTGTCATTTTTAATTGTCATGCGCATACGACTGGACACTGCATGTCTGGACTCTGCCCAAAACTGACAGAATTAAGTAAAGCGTTAATTTTTCTTGAATTTCATTCAATTAATCCTTGACTTTGATGAGTTTTTTATTTAGGTTTTAAAGGCAATAAAAAATCTCACCTGCACATTGCATCTTTGAAATCCACACAGCTCTGTTGATATGTGCATTTAATATTCTGCGGCCAACAGTCGCTAAATGTCCCGGGGGTCATGAGGAATAGGTTGCTCAATCGGTGTTTGGAGCGGTTGAGTAGAGTGAAAATTTTTCGCAGTTCTGTATTTTGCATCAATGCTTTTAGGGCAAAGTATGCTCAATAAGGCAAATTATTATTTGATTACAATAAGGGAGGAGACATGAATTATCGTATTTTAATTCTCATTTTGTTTTTCAAGTCTATTTTGTTTGCTGCGGAATTTAGTGTTCCGATTGGCAGTGAAAAAAATACTTTTTCTTTACGCATCAATAATGATCTGTATCGAAGTATGACAGATGTTGCTGTTAAGGTCGTTCATTCTCCTGAATGGGTAATTTTTGAGGATTCCAGTATTTTTATAGAAAAAATTGATCCTCAGAACAGCAAAGTTGCAGAATTTTATTTTGATGTTGCGAATGATATGACAGGCCAAACAGGATCTATAGTTATGGATGTAGTCGATCAATTTGGTCATAGGTTCCATCGTTATAAATTCAATTGAAAAGCAGAGCTTGCTGTAGAATGTGCTGAATTACTTCCTACAATTCCGAATCCTGCTAATCCAACAACAAAAATTTCTTACTGCATTCCCCATCAAAGTCATGTTCAAGTTGACATTTATAATGTTTTGGGGCAACGAGTTCGTCGTCTGATAGATGAACATCAGGCTTTTGGACATCGGAACATTATCTGGGATGGTCGGGATGGCACCGGTAGTTCGGTTTCAAGTGGAGTATATATTGTTTTGTTGAAAATTCAATCAAAGGATCATTCACAGCAATTAAGCAAAAAAATCATTTTACAAAAGTGAGGATGTTATGGAGGGTAAATATTTTACTTTGATAATGATGTTATTTCTACCGAGTCTGTTTAATTTAGTTGATGGACAGGTGATCATAAAGGATGAGATCTCGATTTCAAGACCGGAATTCTTTGAGGATATTGCTCTCTCAGGTGATAGCCTTCAATCAATTAAATCTGAAGCAGGATTATCTAAAACCTGGGGGCAGCAACCACCTTATATTTATATGCCTTGCGATGGTCGTTTAATTGTGACTATTGTAGGCGGTGATGCCGCAGCAAGACTTGATCTATATTTATGGCAACCGGAAAAAATTCTAATAGCTCAAAATGCAAATTCTCACCACGGATTACAATGGACTTCATCGGGGTATACTAAATCTACACGTATACTATTTGATATGTATTGGTGGTATCACGGCAGCAGTTGGTGGTGTTATGGATATAGAGTGGAAAAAGTAAGTAATCTGGAATATTTGTTATGGTTTGAAGATTTATATGTTTCTCCATTATTTGAAGATTTGATTGTCAAGGTAGAAATTGATACGACCGTGTCACTTGATCACTTTGATGTCACTTTAAAACCGGATACAATAAAGTATGCAGAAAAGACAACAATAAAGATTCAGGGCAAAGATAAAGATAACAACAATGTGGATATGGGTATTTCTGATATAGTCAATGTGAGAATGGATTCAACGGGCAGCAATTATGGTACACTATTGGGTATTTTTTCAATGCCTTGTCCGGGTAATATATTAAATATCAATTACAAGTATGCTCGAGACAATGGCGCCGGATATGTTGCTGATAAAGAACAATTTGAAAAAGATGAAAAGGTAAAAATAGTGGTGGAAGTTCCTGGCGAACCGGAAATTCGCGGGGAGGCAATGCTCTATCTGGATGCCGAGAATACAATAGAGTTTTTGGATGCATCAGAAAATCCGACAGATAACCTTCAGATTTCATTATGGGACGGAGCGTATCCCGGGGGAACGTTTATGAGCAATTTTATTGACAATGATTCACGGTGTTTTTACATTCGGGTTCACGATGATGAACGGAATCTGGATCCCGGGCAAAAGGAAACCATCACTGTAGAGATTGGCACAGATTTTGGAATTTTATGGGATCCTCCTTCATTTGATAACCTTCAAGAGATAACGCTGGAGGAAACGGGAGCCAATACAGGTATTTTCAAATCCGAAGCTCAGTTAATAACGTCGCCGGACCTTGATGAGGTCGCGCCGAATCAAACAGATGACGGCTATAAACACGGGTCAATGTATTCTGCCGAGGCTGTGCCTGACGAAGATTTCAATGACCGTACTCACCAGTGCTATCCGGGAGGAGAAGTGATTGTCAACTATCAACCCGCGGGCGGAGCGGATGTGCTGCGACAAACAGTTTCCGTGATGCAGCCTAAAAAATTGTATCTGCGCTGTTATGTGCTGCAGGAGGCATTTAAAGATATAGGATATATAGCTGCGACTGGGGAAAGAATTGGCAAAGACAATGACGAATTTGATTGGGAAGGCAAGGAACGGGGAGAGCCTTTCAGCCCCGGTGTACCCAGTGAACCCTTTTTAGATGCTAGTTCAGGAGATTGGTTCGAGTTTAAAAGTGGAAATGAACTCTCGACTCTTAGTGATGGCCGGGGACCGGCTTTCAAAGACCGATATATTGATGCTTCAATAAAACGGGCAAAAATTGCCTGGGCACAAGCAGGAATCTATATCTTAAAAACGGATGTAATAAAAGGAGCTGTTTTTGATCATGAAAATCTTATTCCTTTATTCGAAGATGGCCGGGCTGATTTTCCGCCGTTGAATCAATTAAATCGAGATGGAAAAGATTTCGAAGCATTGCGTAAGGTGTTTGAAAATAAACTGGAATTTGATTTGAATCCGGATATCCTTCATGTGGTGTTTTTAGGAACAGAATTCAAAGATATCAATGATGATAGTCCGGGACGATCAGCAACTCTGGGACTTTGTGGCTTTCCCAGTCTGACCTCAAGGCACCCTTTTTGGCGATGGGATGATTGTTTTGCATTTATTGAACCCAATAGTTAAACGTGTTCTTGCTCATGAAATCGGGCATGCTCTCACACGAAAAGGCGATATACATAATTATCGTCACATTTTTTTCCCGCAGACACCAATACCCGGACCTGATACTGATGTCCGAACTTTTCGCAGGATTAGCCGGGAAACCTATCAGGATTGTATGATCAGTCCATTATTAAAGTAATGATAAAAAGAGAGGAAAATAAATCATGCAAAGAAAATATTTTTCAAATATTATGTTGGTCATTGTATTGATATTTACACATAATTTATTTTCACAAATCAGTGAAGAACAGGCTCGTCAGGATATGCATGACGTGGTCAATGTTGATGATTATATTTACAGCGTTCAGAACCCGGAATATCAGCAATTGAAACAAAAACTGAAAAATCATCCGGATGTATATATTGATATTATTGAACAAGAGATACATCTCCCCCGGGATTTTAGCCAAATATGCTCAAATTCCATTCTTAAATATGGCGATCACATTGGATTGCTGTTCTTTTTTAATACAGGACGGTCACGGGATCTGTTGTATGAACAATATCAGTTACAGTCTGCTTTATTGCGAGATATTCGTCATCAGGTAAAAAGATTGAGAAAGCTTGATTATCAGCATCCGGATTACGAACAGGCCGATTGTGCGTATCAAACGATTATGCTAATGCAGTCAGATTTCATCAAGAACACAACGTATTATCGTGACTCCCGCTATATTGAGCCCTATCTGGAGCGGTTTGGGGAGATAGAATTTGGTCTGGATACCAGTATTCTAGAATATTTTAGAGTCGTCGCCCTGGATAATCCAGAGGTGATTACCCGATTAAAGCAATACTATTTTGATCCTGGAACAGAACGCTGGGGTAATCCTGAAATCGAAGAAACCTTGATAAAAATGGGTCACCCCAATATAGATACCGTTGCCACGTATTCGGTCCTTGCGCTGCGCTCAATCCGGTTGTCCCAAAACAGTCAGCTATTATCCGGATTTGCCGCGATTCAGGAAGACACCTGTTCGGACATTCAGGATGCACATATGGTCATTGAAAATAATGCCCGGGTAGCTGACAGTTGTGATGTGTTTGCTCCGAGTATACAAATCCGACCAAATGCTGAGGTCTATGGAAATGTCTATACCAATCATCTAAGTAACCGGGGAACGATTACCGGCGCCATATCACGGTCATTGGGATTTCCGATTCTTTATCATGGTCTGCCCGCATTCCCGGACATTACCCCGGGCACGCGGGATATTGATCTGAAACCGCATAAAACGCATACATTGTCATCCGGTTCTTACCGGGACGTTACTCTCAAACCCGGCTGCACCCTGATTTTGCGCGGCGGCGATATCCGGCTGCGCAATCTGCGTCTGAGCAATGACTGTGAGATCAGGGCAAAATCACCGGTCCGGGTATTGATTTCACAGAGTTTTGAAACCGGCAGCAACTGTGTGATCGCCTCGGATCGTGTGTCGGCCTCGGAAGTGCTGTTTTATATTGCCGGATCCGGAAAGGACCGGGGCAATCCGCAGGCGGCCGCGACGATCGGCAACGGCAGCCGGGTGCAAGCCAATGTCTACGCGCCGAACGGCCTCCTGCACATCCGCCAGCACTGCGAGGCCACGGGCGGATTCATTGCCCGGGATGTGCTGGTGGGCAACGGCAGTGTGGTCCGGCTGGATAACGGGTTTGAGAGAGTGTTTGAGTGAGTGTTGACCAGCTCGTCGGCGGAGTCCGTGCTGCTTGTTATGATTCGTCTTGTTTGTTTGGGTGCACGGACCACCCCGGTCCACCAGAGCCGGACGGCGTCCGCATCTGACGAACGTCCCCTCCTTGGAAAAGGAGGGGAGATTTGCGGATTGCAGATCAAGTAACTTTTTTTGTTATGTGTTTTTTTGCCGGGTTCACCTCCCTCCTATTGCCTCCTGACAGAGATGGTACGGGCGGGGTTTCGCAGGGTAACAGGTAGAATCAGAAAAAACTGTCAAAATGAATACGTAATGATTCGGCTTGTCATTACGCATCATGCAAGGTATACGATTGAAAATAGGCGATCAGGTCATTTTTCGATACTTTTTCCTGAAAATCAGTGACGAGATCCTGAAAATCAAACCATTTGTGGGTTTCCAGTAAATATTTATTGATCACAATAATGGGATTCTCATATGACAGGCAGCGATTATCAGCATACATGGCTCCGCCTTCATTCAACAGCCTCGTTTTCGAATCTCCCCATACGCGGTACGCCATCAGGTGAAACAATTCATGCCGGAAATACGGTCTGGTCTCTGAATTATAAACAAACAGCGCCAGATCGTCCTTTCGAATCGACAATCCCTTGTAATTATGCCCGAACAACCGCCCCATTTCCTCTCTTGAATCAAGCATGATCAAATGAACTCCTTTGGAAAGACGATCCATTTCTAATAAGGTTTTGATTCTTAAAATAGCCTCTTCGATCTGTATGAGTAAACCTTCGATATGCCTCTCTGAATAGCTGTCCCTTTTGCAATATAATATATATTCACTGCGTTTGTACTCGCGCAGGGGTCCCAGCGTATCAAGGATCGACATTGTCAGTGCTGTTTTTGCGGGATATTTTATGGAATGTTCACGATTGGATATGGCGTGGTTGTCAGATGTTTCTGAACAACCGGTCAATAATAAAACCGAGATGATGAGGACGATGTTTTTCATGTTCAATTCCCGGGTGGTTTTACAGAGCTGTGCGCGACGAACCTCTGCAAATTGTTTGGATTTGCTTAAAAAATGACCTGCAATATTTTATGAATTAAAGCTGTCAACCGACTGTCAGTTAATCGTTTACGTGATTGTTAACCGTCTTTATCAGGATGTTTCATATAAAAGAGAATGATGCCGGCCATCAGTCCAAATGACGCACCTATAGCAGGTCCGTATGCCGCACCCATTGAGATATTCCCCAGGGCTGCTCCGACGGCAACACCGATGGACACGCCTGTTCCCGTACCCAACGCCAGGCCCAACCCGATATAGAATGCAAAATTACGATTTTCGTGATCAATCATTTTTTTCTCCATGATATAACGGCTGATCAATGATAAAGGAATTTGTGAATAATAAAAAAAAAGCCCGTATCCGGGCTTTTTTTTTGCAAATATAAAGAGGACGATTTTTCAGCTTACGCCTTTTGAGGCTTGACTAAAAATGCAAAACCTGCGGCCACCACACACAACACCCCGCAGATCGTAAAGGCCAACGGAAAATTGCCAAGATCGCCCAGCTTTCCACCCATGATCGGGCCTGCAATCCCGCCCACGCCGTAAGCGAGGAAAACCCATGGGTAGTTCTGTCCGATATGTTTGGTGCCGAATGTATCGGCTGTCAGTGTCGGGAACAGTGAAAAGTTGCCGCCAAAGTTAAAGCCAATCAACGTGGCAGCGATAAAGAGCAGGCCCGGTGTACCGGCCATCTCTGTAAAAGCAAACATCATAATACCCTGTGTGGCGCACATAATAATCACAGAGAGCTTGCGGCCGAGCTTGTCGGACAACGTGCCCCAGGCAATACGACCGATGCCGTTGGCAAGAGAAAAGAAAACAGCCATGGCCGTACCGGCGATTGCACTTGCTTCTACGGCGGATTTTCCGCTCGCCTGCAGAGCTTCGAGCGGAAAAAGCTTCATCAGACCGATCGTCATCAGGCCGGCGCCCCCGCTGAACACAAAAATGAAAAAAATCAGGTAAAAAGACGGAGTTTTCAGCATTTGATTGGGTGTCAGGTTGACATCCGCCGCCGTCTGTCCGGGCTTGGCTTCAGGAGGTACCCAGCCTTTGGGCTTCCAGTTTTCCGGCGGAAAGACCATCCAAATGCCACCGACCACAACCATGACAAGAAAAACGATGCCGTAAATGGTGAACGTATGGCTTAGCCCCACATTGGCAAGAAGCCGTCCCCATTCGCCGGCCAGTTTCACCCATAACATGGCGCCGAACCCGAAACCGGCCACAGCCAGTCCGGTGATCAGGCCCTTTTTATCCGGAAACCAGCGCATGCCGACCGCGATCGGCACGACATAAGCCAGGCCGATCCCCGAGCCTCCCACAATACCGATGAACAGGATCAGCAGCAACGGATTCGTGCCGCCGACCAGTCCGCCCAGCACGTAACCCAATCCAAGCACAATACCGCCTGAAATGGCCAGTTTTTTCGGACCGACTTTGGGCATCATCTTTCCCGCGAGCACCATGACGATCGCAAAAGATGCGAGACCCGCTGCAAAGACATACTGAGTTTCCGCCTTGGTCCATCCCGCCTCTTTCAGGGCTGTTGTGAAAACAGACCAGGCGTAAATCGCACCAAGCGCCAATTGAATCAAAATAGCGCCGACTACCGCCAGCCACCGGTTCATAACTTTTTCTTCAACCATGCTTCACCTCGATGTTTTTATGCTATTTAAAAATATGTGCATCTCTTCTGTGTATGCACTGCCAATTTTTTCTTGTAAAAATATAGTGTGTTCCGGAAATGCTTTTATCAGGTTGATATGTCTTTTTCCCCTGGATAAAAAAATAGGATATAATATTTGTATCAGCGACGATCACAATCGGCCCTCGTTTTTGATGTGGTGCAATTCCTCGTCAGTCAAATACGGCAGTTGAATTTCTTTCCCTCGTCTTTAAAGGGGGTCCGGAAATTGAGTTTTATCGATTCGTCTGTTTTTTATCGCTTTTTCAATGCAAACGATAATTTCGTTATTCAAACTGCGGTGATTAACCGCAGCGGCTTTTTTGAGATTCTCGTAAAGATCATTCGGAATATTTTTTACCGTAATATTTGCCGTGGCAAAAAAACCTCATATTTACATCTTTACAATACCATATTGAAATCTATAAAATATTTCAATATATGCAAGACTTTTTTGTTCCGGCCTATGCATAAAAAGTAATTTTATTGATCGTCTCGAATTTGAATTCATAACTTTTCTTGCATTTCTATAAATATTCGTCTCATCAATCTCGATCTTCATCCAAAAATTGGTGCCTGTCGGCCAATCAAACTAGATACGCGATTCGGTTTCTCCCGATTTCTCTATTTTATGATATCTTTTAGTTATAAACATGTCGAGCCGTGACAATCAAAAGGGAATCGGGTCAGGTCGTTTTTAATGATCATCTGCACTCCGAACTCGCTTTTAAACCGGTCCATTTTAATTGACTCTTTCACCGGGTACTATTTCAGACAAAACCAGTGATTAGAAAAAGTCCGACCATCGAGTTTTTGAATATACGCTCAGTGCAGTCACTGTGAACAAAATCAATCCCATACCGAATATTTGCAGACCGACCAGGTTTTCATTCAAAACCACAACGCTGAATAGAGACGCAGTGACCGGCTCAACCATTGCCACAATTGAGGCCACGCCCGGCGCGGTATGATTCAGGCCGACGATATAGAGAATAAAGGACAATCCTGCGCCAAGTATCCCCAGCACTGCGAATAGTGGCCAACTCGGTGTGTTCAGCACTGCCACGGTCTGCCCGGCATCACCCGGCCAGATGAGTACGGTGACCAGGACCGCGAACGCAATCACGAGAATCGCCTGAGGGCTGCCGTGTGGCGCCGCATACTTGAATCCGAAAATGAATACCGCATAGGACAGGCCTGAAAGCAGTCCGGCGCCGATGCCGACCAGTGTGACGCCGTCGACTCCTGTCTCGTAAAACCGTGTAAGCAGCACGATGCCAAGCATTACCATCGTGATCGCGGCCCACTTTAACGGAGAGGATCTTTCCAGCTTGAGTATAAAGGATATGAGATAAACCCACACCGGTGCACAGTACATCAGCGTCACCGCAACCGCGACACTGCCTTTCGCAATACTCACAAAATAGAAAGCAAAGTTGCCGGATACCCCGAGGCCGGCAATCACCGACCAGAACCATAATCGGCGATTTGCCAATCCGCTGCCGCCCGGACGCAACAATAGCCAAACGAGAACAAATAACAGCCCGATCGCGCCCCGGTAGAACGACACCACGAACGCGTCCCAGCCGTTGGTTATGAGAATGCCGCCGATCCCGCCCGATACCCCCCAGCATAACGCCGCCAGTATCACAAACGCCGTACTGATATTCTTCATGGGTCTCCATGTTGTTTGATCAAGGGAATCCGCACGGCGGTGGCCATTTCCATATCGGATTGGCCGTCCGCCCTATTCTGCTTGTAATTCTTTGTCCATGAGCCGAATTGTTCTACGCAGCACATATATCTATGGAAGTTATATTAATGCCATCGCTATTCGGGGTTTTCATGCTCGTCCATATTTTAATTTCCGAACTGATAACTCTGTCCGAATCAGCAATGTAGAGTGTCCAAAAAGGAGACTTTTTCAGTTTTACAAAGAAAGCTTCTTCATTACCATTAATGACACCTTGACCTGTAATAGACACGTTTTCGACCTGATGGGCATAAATGATTCCATAATGAACTGGAGGATAATCAGGCGCTTTGTATTTCAATTTTCTTGAGATTTAATTCATGATCGTCTATTTTCGGGAATTCTTCAGCTTTGTTAACCCCATCGATAAAATTTAACCATGGATCATTTTCAGGTATCAATACCAGCAAGTTATTAATCTTGTTTATTTTGACTGAATCAACATCTAAACGATAGTCTTTTT
Source organism: candidate division KSB1 bacterium (assembly GCA_034521575.1). Lineage (NCBI taxonomy): Bacteria > Pseudomonadati > Candidatus Zhuqueibacterota bacterium. Next base: position 626,870 of record JAXHMJ010000002.1, on the reverse strand, counting down.
GGCAAACGAATAGCTTGACTATTTCCTGATTTAAATACTTTTGCATTTATCCTTTTACATCTCCAGTATATACATCAATATATACAATAAAATTTTAGTTTTCAAGTTTTTTAGCCATAGCGGCTAAATCAGTGGTTGATTACAAACCGAGATTCAACTGAAAATAAGAGATTCCAGCAAGCGTTAAAATCTTAAAATATCTGTTTTCAACCCACTGCATTTTTGGGTTAAATGCTCTCTTTCAAGATTAATAGAATTATGAAAACTTTTTCTCGCAGATTGCGTTATATTTTTTTTATATTTAATGTACTGACAATTGTATTACAAAAGGAGCAAAATCATGGCTAAAACAGCGATTATTCAGGCTCGAATCGAGCCTGAAGTTAAAAATAATGCTCAAAACATTCCAAGTAAACTTAATATTACGATGTCCGAAGCTATTTCCATTTTCCTGACACAAGTTACATTAAATCGAGGAATACCGTTTGATGTTAAAATACCCAACGACCTGACTTTTGATACCTTGTTAAAATCTGAAAATGAAAAAGAGGTTCATAAAGTATCTTCGGTTGACGAATTATTTGAGTTGGATAGTTGACCATCTATTATACCAGCCATTTAAAAAAGATTACAAACGAATAAAGAAACAGAACAAGAACCTTGAAAAACTTAAAACTGTTATCGAATTACTTTCTTCCGGTGATGTCTTGGAGGAGAAATACCACGACCATCAACTTGCCGGAAAATGAAAAGACCACCGTGATTGTCATATTGAGCCTGAGTGGCTTTTAATATATCGTTTAACCTCCGATTCTTTATATTTAGAACGTACTGGATCTCACTCCGACTTGTTTGGGTAATCTATATCAGTTAACACGTTGCTCACCGTCTGGAGCAGTATCGGACGAACCTGATAAAATGCACAAAATTTAACATCATTTTAAATCTCGAAACAAAACTCGGCTGTTCCATCCGGTGCAGCGCATTGGTATTTGTTTAATACAAGAAGCCAAAATAATAAAGCGGTATCGTATTGCCACTCGGAAATAAAATATCATCCTTCACCAAGAAAGAATCTTTCAAGCTGTTTTTAATTTGCTTGTTCGATTTGCTCTTGCCGCCAATCTCAAAGTTAAAATCTCGAACTTGAAAATCGCCTATTTTGCTGTAGAAGACATTCTCGTTTGCATTCTGAAGCATTTTTATAAAAAATATCTCTCGTACTGTTCCTCTATTGTAATCGAAACCAATTTCATCTATGATTGCTTTATAAATATTTGAATTATCCAGGTATATTTTTTCAGTGCTTTTTAGCAGACTGCTTCCCGCTTTGTTTTCTTTAACAAGACAGACAAGCCCAGTTTCGTTTAATATTTGCAAATAGTTTTCAACAGTTCGGTTATCCAAACCAATATGTTTTGATATACTGTTACGATTCAATTGTCCAGGAGGAATGGTTGCCAAGTATGATAGTATTTTCCGAAAATTTACGAGATTTTCTGTTTTAAGTTTATAGAAATTTGAAATATCTTCATAGATCGTTTTATCGATAACATTCAATATCTTTTGATGATAATTTGCTTCATCTTCAAACACAAAGGGATAATATCCATTCTCGAGATATTCGAGAAAAAGCCCTTTAATTCTCTCAAAATGTAACAACTGCTCCGTTAGCGCCTCAGGCTTTTCCAGCAAATCACCAAAGCTGATCACTGAAATTGTGGCGGCCAGTCTGAACTCAAGATACTCTCTAAAGGACATGCCGTTGAGCCTAAATAATCTTCCCCGTCTTGAAAGATCATATGTTCCTCGGATTAAGTCCATACTCGAGCTTCCGGAAAAGACGATATTGATATCCGGATATGAATCATAGATATTCTTTAGTTCTTGATCCCAATTTTGATATTTGTGAACCTCGTCCAGGAATATATATCGGATCCCCTCAATTTGATAGAAATCGTCTACAAAATCAATGAGGTTGACTCGTGTGAAATAGATATTATCCAAGGACAAATAGATGCAACGGCTTTTATCCTCAATTTTATCATTGATATACTGAAGCAGTAGCGTCGTCTTCCCGGTACCTCGAGGTCCAACAAGCCCCGTTAAGCGGCTATCAGTATTGAATGATTTGTATAAATAACGATGCGTGCTGTAGTTAGTATTTTGAAGCAATCTTCTGTAAATTGCTTTAAAATGATCTCTCATTCGATATTACTCCAAGGATAGTGGTATTTTATTGGAGTGTAATCATATTTAATCGAGATTCCAAGTTCTTTTTTAGTTAACGTGATTTTCACCGGTCAAACCACAAACCGCTATTTCAAAGAAAACAAGAAATTCCACTAACCATCAAAATTAGAAAAAATAGTACGTGGTTCGATCCGTGTGCAAAATTTCGTTATGCTACTCTATATCTCATTCAGGAATCTATGTCAAAAATTATTTTTATATTCTTTTTCACTTTATCAATTAAATTTTGCGGAATTTTTCCAATTTTTTTCATCAGTCTTTTATTATCTATTGCTCGTATTTGATCTATCATTATATCACAATTTTCAAGAACATTAGCTGTACCTTTTTGAAGATGAACTCGCAATATATTTGATTCTTGTTCCGTTTTTGTTGTAATTGGACAAATTATTGTAGAAGTATGGCCGACATTATTTAATAAATTAGTTTGTACTATTAATACAGGTCTTGTTTTTCCTGGTTCAGTTCCGATTTGAGGATTAAGATCAGCAATCCATATTTCATATTGCTTCATATCATTATTCATAATCAATATCCTCAAACTCTTTTAGGATAGCTAGCGATTCATCTTTAATCAATGAAGATTCTTTTTCAAGTTTTTCTTCTAATAATTTTCGTTTATATAATTTGTTATAATGGTCAAGAGCTTCATTGATATATCTGTTTCTTGGTTTTTTTAAATCTGATACAATATTTTCTGTATCTCCAAATATTGCATCATCAATTTTGAGTGAAATAGTTTTCATTGTAGTTTTCTCCGTATATTTAATTAAAATATACAAAATATATATACTTTTTAGATGTTAAACAATATCTTTTTTTGTTATTTTAATCTATCTTAAAACCAGGGTATTTGTCATGGATACTTGCGAGTGAATACACAAGTATTATAGAATCGCCAGCCGCGAGTTTAATATCATATTTCACTAGTGTCCGGTTAAAAGTCGAATAATTCCAATTGGTTAGAAATATCATTTAATTTAGTTAAATTCAGTAACGTCCGGTTAGGTAATTGCAACGCTCAGATTATACAAAAAAATATGACATAACACAAAAAAACACTTGACATTACGTCAAAAATTTTGAAGTCGATTTTCATAACATTAATAAATATAAGGTGTTATGGAAATGCGACGTAAATTCAAAAAGTTTAAGCCTCGACAAAAATCTAAAACATTCAAAAGACTAATGGAACCGATCAAGGCTATCTTGTCCAAGGTACCACCATTAGTTTCACGAGGAGATCGACCTCTGCAAATGACATTTGAAGATCAACTCAATGCCCTCGTGTTTTATCATCTTGAAGAGCATGAATCAGGGACTCATCTTGTCCAGGTTCTTCAAGAAGATACATTTGCTCGGGAGCATATTGCCCCGAAAGAAGGAATCAAAAAAGTAGCTTTTTTGAGGCTATCAACAATCGCGGCCTCGAACAACTAGCTGTTGTTTTTAATGAACTTCAAGCCAAAGCTGCGACCACTATCCCAAAGCAATTTGAACATTTGGGGGAGCTTGTTGCCATCGACGGTTCTTTGATTGATGCTGTTCTTTCAATGACTTGGGCTGATTATAGAAACGGCTCTAAAAAGGCAAAAGTTCATCTCGGTTTTGATATTAATCGGTCCATTCCAACAAAACTATATCTCACAGGCGGTTTAGCCGGTGAACGACCATTTGTCGATCAAATACTCTCTTCTGACCAGTCCGGCGTTCTTGATCGGGGCTATCAATGCCATAAACGCTTTGACCAATGGCAGGAGGACGGTCGTCAATTTTTCTGCCGCATCAAAGCATCGACGAAAAAAATGTCTTTATGCACATGACATAAAACCAGAAAGCATTGTTTTTTATGATGCTATAGTTTTATTGGGGACGCCGGGCACCAATCAAACAAAAAAGTCGATACGACTTGTCGGTTATAAAATCGGCAATGTAAAATACTGGATCGCGACAAATCGTTATGACCTCTCTGCAGAAGATGTTGCTCAGGCATACAAACTTCGTTGGGAAATTGAAAATTTCTTCGCTTGGTGGAAACGCCATCTCAAAGTCTATCATCTCATAGCTCGAAGTCAGTACGGACTTATGGTTCAAATTCTCGGCGGCCTCATTACATATTTGCTACTGGCAATCTATTGTCATGAAAATTATAACGAAAAAGTTAACATCGAAAGAGTGCGAGAACTCCGTATTCAAATTCAAAATGAAGTGCGAGATTCCGACAAGAAAAATCGTAGAAAATCTCATCGAAAAAATCGACGAAATTACTTACGTGCAAAAACCTAACCGGACGTTACTGAGTTAAATTATCATTTCTTGTAACGAATTGTAAAATATCAACTTTATCAAAAGCTAAAGTGCCCAGAATGTCCAAAAAAGTGTAAAGTGAAATATTTAGATTCATCCGCTCTTTCAGGATTGCGGCGTAGACATAGACACAAACCGCAATCCAAATTTGGGGCTTTACAGCATTTTCTAAAGTACCAAAAAATGTTTTTATTCGTAAAGGTTGCTTGATCCATTTAAAGAAAAGTTCAACTTGCCATCGACTTTTGAACAGTTTAGTTATAACCAAAGCCTCATGAGCAAAATTGTTAGTAATAGCGGATTCTGAAATAGCCATGCGGCAGAACATGAAGCAAAAAACGTCTGATTCATCCCGTGAGATAATACAAGGATAATCATTTATAATATTGTCGAAATTTATCTCACGGGATAAATTCATCATACTTTAATGACATCTTTTTCTTGCGGCTGTCATCCTGATAATCCTTATAGGAAAATGTGACCTTATCATTGTCTATCGATTCAATCCGGTAATTTCTGGTCGCAACCCGGTGCGTATAGCGGCCCAGATAATCGATCACTCGTTCAGGATCGCGATAAACATCTTTGCAAAACGTAATCCAGTTTTTGGCACACAGTTTTTTCTTGAATGATTTGAACGAGCTCTTGTGTTTTAAATACTGAACCTTGCCATGAAACCCTAATTTATTCTTCTGCCAGGCCTCATTTAGATACGCCATAAATTTCTTTTTGAACAAATCCGATATCACATTCACATGTATAAAAACATGACGTTTCTGATTCGTCTTGCGCGGGTTGAACGAGAGCCGTCATTGGATAATCCGCCCCCGGTAACCAGGCAGTGCAAATGCGGGTGATCAACCTATAAAGCGTGTTGCGATACAAAAATTTGATCGCGCTACAAGCCTGTTTAAGATTGGCCTGACTGCATTTTCTGACCGTTTTCATATCATACAGATAGCGTCTGATATCATCGGTTGTTACCGATTCAGCAGGTTTTCCAATCGCCTCCAGAAATCGACATGACAAGTATAAGCAAGTATCGTTTTGGGACTGTAACTCATCAGAGACAAATCCATTTTCATTTGTTCAACGAGCTGTGAATGATCCTCCTTTGATAATGTTAATGGTAAGTGAATCTACATCAACATCAGGATCATTACAACAGGTCTTCAGTTGTCAAAGAACAATCTTTTTATTTACAGGCTACCGCGAAGCGGTTTCGTTCAACGTGATAATCAATGGTTTTGCCTCAAACCATACTGTCAATTTTAGTTGTAAAGTTGCGAGGCAAAATCCATTGCATTAACAGATTATCAGACTTGATGATTTAGACAGCTTTAGAATACACTTTCACTTCTTCTTTAAGCCTTTTACCTAGATTATCAGATTCAATTTCCAAATCATAATGAGCTTGTAAATTTGTCCAAAATTGCGGTGACAGACTGAAATATCTGCCAAGTCTAAGAGCTGTATCTGCAGTTACTGAACGTTTGCAGTGTACAATTTCATTTATTCGACGTGGTGGTACATTTATATCTTTTGCTAAACGATATTGTGTGATACCCATAGGATCAAGGAACTCTTCTTTTAATATTTCTCCGGGGTGTATGGGCGGTATTTTTTTTGTATTCATTATTTATATCCTCCTAATGATAATCAACAATTTCGACATCAAATGCATTTCCTTTCTCCCCTCTAAAGGTTATTCTCCACTGTTGGTTTATTCGGATACTATATTGTCTCTTTCTTTTACCTTTTAATAACTCAAGATGCTTGGATGGAGGGCTATGTAATGAATTAAGATCAGGAGAAGCATCAATCATCCATAATTTTTCATTGCTATTCTTTGAATCTCAGCTGGTAATTTTTTCGAATATTGCCTATAATATATTTTTTCAGTTTCTTTGCATTTGAAAGACTTTATCATATAATATAATAACACATCCCGTTATTAATGTCAAGCGTTAATATGTTTATTTATTCTGATAACCCTGGTTTAACCTGCAAAACCGCTACACTAAAAATGATACAATGCACAGAATTTAAAATCTCAGCTATACTTGAATTGAAGCACGGCGGTTTTGTCAGGTTGAAACCGATGTTAGAAAAGTGACCGCTGAGCGCCGACGAATTTAATTTCCAGCCGTTTGCCTAGAGCTAAAGCAGCTCGCTCCAAAGTTTGAAGGGTTACTGATTCATTACGCGGATCAAGTAATCTATCAATTGATGAACGGCTTGTATTCATTCGTTTTGCCATATCCGTTTTTGAAATATTCTCCTTTTGCATTAATTCTGCAAGATGACATGCGATTGCTCTTTTTATTGCATTTGCCTCGACCTCTGCGAATAATCCTTCTTGTTCCAAAAAATCATCAAAATCGCTGCCGATATATTTGTTTTCCATTCGTTATTCACTCCTAATATCTTGAATTCTTTTCCTTGCTAATTGGATATCTTGTTTTGGGGTTTTTTGAGTTTTTTTGACAAATCCGTGAAGGAGGATCATGTTATCATTAATAATAGTAAACAAGACTCGGGCTGTTCTGTTTTTTAGATGACTGCGAATTTCCCACAAGTCACTATCCAATTTGCGAATTAGTGGCATTCCCAAAGGCCACCCAAACTGTATTGTTTTTATATCTTCACCGATATTTTTCTTTTCCGCACGAGTCAAATCTTGAAGCCATTCTCTTACTGGTTCATTTCCGGATCCAGTCTTATAAAAGACTACTTTTAAACGGAATAAATCTGTCATAATTGAAATGTACCACTTTTGGTACGCTTTGTCAATATTTTTCTTATTTAAGGATTGATCTTATCAGCTTTCTAACATCAAGTATTTTATCCTGTGTTGAGCCCGGAAAAAACCGCACATGACTGCGGTTCTTCCAGGTTGATTACAAAGTTATAAATTGTCAAACAAACAAGCTCAATGCTGGATAAAATACCGGTTGAACGATGCCGCGGTCTATGCCTATCTCTATCCAATATCATAGTGTTGAAAATATTACCTTTTTGCTCTTTTTCACTGATTTTATTGAATGATTTGAACGAGTTCTCATGTTTCAAGTACTGAATCTTGCCATGAAACCCTGATTTATCCTCTTGCCAGGCCTCATTTAGACACGCCATAAATTTCTTTTTGAACAAATCCGATATCACATTCACATGTATAAAAACATGACGTTTCTGATTCGTCTTGCGCGGGTTGAACGAGAGCCGTCATTGGATAATCCGCCCCCGGTAACCAGGCAGTGCAAATGCGGGTGATCAACCTATCAAGCGTGTTGCGATACAAAAATTTGATCGCGCTACAAGCCTGTTTAAGATTGGCCTGACTGCATTTTCTGACCGTTTTCATATCATACAGATAGCGTCTGATATCATCGGTTGTTACCGATTCAGCAGGTTTTCCAATCGCCTCCAGAAAACGACATGACAAGTATAAGCAAGTATCGTTTTGGGACTGTAACTCATCAGAGACAAATCCATTTTCATTTGTTCAACGAGCTGTGAATGATCCTCCTTTGATAATGTTAATGGTAAGTGAATCTACATCAACATCAGGATCATTACAACAGGTCTTCAGTTGTCAAAGAACAATCTTTTTATTTACAGGCTACCGCGAAGCGGTTTCGTCAAACATGATAATCAATGGTTTTGCCTCAAACGGTACTGTCAATTTTAGTTGTAAGGTTGCGAGGCAAAATCCATTGCATTAACAGGTTAGCTGCCATATTTTAAAATTTGAACACTTTTTATAATATCCTTTTGTTCAATTAACTGATCGGTAAGATACTTGTGCAGGATGCTTGAAATCAATGTCTGATATGGAATGCCTTCCTGTTCTGCCTTTTGTTTTAATAATTCTAAATCATAATTGTTAATTCGTAAGTTTATACTCTTTTTCTCTTTTGATTTCCTAATAATCGAATCAATCTTTTTTTTACTTTTTGCAGATACAGGTTTATATTCAGAAATATTATCTTCAATATCTTTTTCAAATTTATCTAGTTTCATTTTTTACCTCTGTATTTTTTTTGTAATTTTCTACTTGGATATGCGGTTTTTAGTACAATATTATCTTCTTCGTCAATGATAAATGGTACTGCGTGTATATAATTATTAATTTCAATAATAAATATTTTTTGATTCTTCCTTTTAGTGTGTTCTAAAATATCGATATATTCTTCTTCAAGGATCATCTCGGCTATTTGTTCAAAAATAATATTCCTTTCAAGTTTAAGTTTAACACTCTTATTTTGATCCCAAATAATCATGTATTAATATAACGCTAATGTGTATACATTGTCAATAATTATTTTAATTACAGCTAACATCAAGTATTTTATCCTGCGTTGAGCCCGGAAAAAACCGCACATAACTGCGGCTCTTCCAGGGTTGATTACAAAGTTATAAATGGTCAAACAAACAAGCTCAATGCTGGATAAAATACCGGTTGAACGATGCCGCGGTCTATACCTATCTCTATCCAGTATCATAGTGTTAAAAGTTTTGCTCTTTTGCTCAATTTCATGGATTATAGAAACAATTTTCAAAAATTTATCTATTTTCATTCTCTTTTTTTCTTTTCACATTCAATAAAACTCGCCAAAACGTACATCTCCAATGGCCCCCGACTATTTTTTTTGAAATTGTGACACCGAAAACATTATTTTATACCTCTATGGTGGTTGATAAACCGGTAATTGCTGATCGCAACCCGGTGCGTATAGCGGCCCAGATAATCAATCACTCGTTCAGGATCGCGATAAACATCTTTGCAAAACGTAATCCACTTTTTCTTGTACAGCTTTTTCTTGAATAATTTGAACGAGTTCTCATGTTTCAAGTACTGAATCTTGCCATAAAACCCTAATCTATCCTCTTGCCAGGCCTCATTTAGATACGCCATAAATTTCTTTTTGAACAAATCCGATATCACATTCACATGTATAAAAACATGACATTTCTGATTCGTCTTGCGCGGGTTGAACGAGAGCCGTCATTGGATAATCCGCCTCCGGTAACCAGGCAGTGCAAATGCGGGTGATCAACCTATCAAGCGTGTTGCGATACAAAAATTTGATCGCGCTACAAGCCTGTTTAAGATTATGATATTTAACAAACTTTATTATCCAACTGATATACGTTCGCACAGTCCGCAAACTGTAATGGCTCGCGCGCAGCGCTCCCCTCACCTGATTGAGGCGTTTCGGCTGGTTCTGCCGTGTGGATGTGTTCAACCCCAAAGACTGCCCCGCTTTTTTGAGTTTGATTTACTTGTTTTATTGATTTTTTTGTATAGATGCAAGAAATAAAGTATCAAGGGCTCAAGTTTTAAGATGACCTTACCCCCTATTGTGGACGCTCTGAAACAGGGTACGGTAAAAAAATGACTGAGATCGGCAACAATTGAAAAAAAACTGTACTCTGCTCCTTTCATTTGTCGCACCATTGAAAATTGTACGACAAGGGTATGATTCTGACGCACTGACAATCCCACCCGGCACGTTGTGAAAACAGAGGGGGGAGCGGAAGACAGGCAGCCGAGCGGCCGGCCGGCGTTTCTCAGACGGACGGTAAACCGGCCCGCGGGGGTGCGGGATTGAAACTTGTAGCATCCACTGCGTAATTCGATCGCACCGCGATGGTGAGGCCGGTTTAGCGAGGCGGTGCCCGCCCTGCTCAGACTATCAACTGCCGGCAGTATTGCCAAGAGGCGGGCAGCCTGGCTGCAGCGAGGGGGAGACCTCCCCCTCCTGAACGGGTTTATAATGAAACAACATAAAATGATTCTGTTTTTATCTGAAAAACAATATTTCTTTTAACAATTCAACTTTTAACCGATTAAACATATCAATTGAACATGAAGCACAGGTGTCCAAAACAGAAATAGTTGTTACACATTTAAAGCGCTGTCTTTATCGATCTCACCGCACCAATAGCAGTTTCTGTACCTGGCGAAATGAATCACCGGCGCGCAGTTCGAGGATATAGAGTCCCGAGCTCAAAGGCCGGCCCTGGTCGTCGCGGGCCTGCCAGCGCAGCTGGTGGCGGCCGGCCTCGACTTTTGGTTGATGCGACCAGAGCCGCTGTCCGCGGATGTTATAAATGTGCAGGGTCACCCGGGCTGGTTCCGGCACGCTAAAGCTCAAGGTGGTCACCGGATTGAACGGATTGGGGGAGGCCGGATACAGACAATAGTCCCGCGGAATCTCATCCGGTTGTTCCACCCGCACATCCGAGCTGATGATCACCACTGCGCTCTGCTGCACGGATTGGTCCGGGACGCTCACCTGCACCTGATACTCACCGGATTGCTCCCCGGCGGTAAACAGTCCGGTTTCATCAATACTGCCTCCCTCCGCTTCCCAGTCAAACGGCGTACGCTGCTGCTGTCCGTACTGATCGGTGCACAGGGCGCTGAATCGTACAGAATCGCCGGGGGTCAGAATCACAGTATCCGGCGTGAGGGTAATATATGCCGGTACCGGGGTATAGCTCATGACGTACAGGCTGTCGCGTGCGCTCAATGCATCCGACTGCATGACCGCGTTCAGCTTTATCCAGCCGCCGCTTCCCCCCTGGCGGCCGTCGAATTTGATACGGCACACGGCCGCGCCGGTATCGGGCAGTACCAGCGCTGTATCCGCGGTGCTGCTCATCCAGCCGGTGGCGTCGGTGATCGTCAGATTCAGTTCGTCCGCCTGACCGTCAAAGCGGTTGACCAAAACCGCAACGGAATCCCGCTGATCCCGCAGAAACAGGGTGTCTTGCGGAATCGACAGGACCGCGTTCACCGGCTGCGGCAGCCAGGTTTGCACGCGGACAGCGCCGGAAATATCATCAGCGCCGGGACCGCCCGCCGATCCCCACCAGTTGTCGTTGGCGCTGACGGAATCCGGCTGGCTATTGGTGACGCCGGGATTATTGTCGACGATATTGTTGCCGCGGATGAGCGCATCCGAGGCGTTTTTCAGGGCAATGCCGCTGCCGTGATTCCCGGCAATATGATTGTTTTCAATGCGGGCGGATGATTGATCCAGATGCACCCCGGTCAGAAATCCGCTGCTGTTGCGGATGATATTGATTCCCAGGCGGATATCATCGCTGCGTTCCAGTAAAAGTCCCGTATGGTTTTCCAGCAACACATTGCCGTCCACACTCCAGTTATCGGAGGAATACATGTAAATAGCGTATCCGCAGTTCAGAATTCTGTTGTCCAGTATTTTATTACCATATTTATGGTTATGCATGTTAAACGTGCCCAGACAGGCGATTCCGTTGTTAAAGTTTGATATTTTATTATGGCGCAGCTTGACAAGATCGACACCCGAGCTGACTTTAATCCCGATAAAAGTCCCGCGCTCTGCAGAGCGCAAATTATTGTGTTCAACATCCAGAAACACAACATTGGCGAGATCAAACATAGCCAGTTCATCTCCGTCCCTGCGCCGCCAGTTCACAGTATTACCCTCTATTTTGCTCATGAGTGTCTTGTTCAGCAGCACTCTAAAGTTGCTGTTATCGGTAATATTCGCCAGTTCAGTGTCATTGAGGACAATATATCCGCCCCATCTCTGCATCTGATCCACATGGTTGTCCCGGATCTTTATATTTTTAACACGCAGACCCCATATGCCGAAATCAGTTTGCGATCGATTGCCCGTGATGTCGGCTTTTGAAACATCGAGTAAATAAACGGCTGTTTCCTCAAAATATATCCGGCCCAGATCGTCCCGGGACAGTTCCAGAATATTATCAAATTCATTGTCACTGATATTGACATGCTCAGAACCATGCACATAAATAGAGTGATGCTCCGGAAAGCCGAATCGATTATCCCCGATAGTAATCGGTTTGTTTTGATACAAGGTGATTGCGTTCGCAAATCCTGCAGCAAATGTATTCCCGGTCAACTGCACGGCGCTTTCGAAAGCATAATCACTGGTCACCGCGGTTTGACCGGATTGAAAGTCAAAACCGGAGATGGATACCGTTCCCTCTTTTGCGCGGATGTCAATTAACGGCAGCTTTGTTTGTGCATGTTCCGGATCGTGCCGCAATATAACCGGTTTTGCCGCATTCATTCCTTTGAGACACAGGGGGCGCGGGATGGCCAGATTTTCATTGTACTCACCGGGACACACCCAAACCGTATCGCCCTGCCGGGTACTCTGGTGATCGAGCGCCGGCTGTATTTCGGCAAATCCCTGATCGGCCGAATTGACAACGCGCGCGATCATTAACGTATCGTTGCCGGCGCTGCCCAGAATCTGTCCCGGTGAATAATGGTCTGGGCATGGCCGTCAGATCCGTGGTTTCGATGAGAAACGTGCGCACGCTGTCCTGTGCGTAGGCGCTGTCATAATCGAACTGATAGTACAAATTCATGCGGATGGTGCTGGCCTGGGGAATGAGCAGCGGCGGATCAAAGGCCAGTTGAATGTCACCGTTATCCCGGCTGTAGGATCCGGTGGCGACGACCGCCTGTCCGCGTTTCAGGATCACGTTTTCAATATCCTTTTGTTCATCACCGGCGCCCCGCGATTTCAAGGTGATATTGACCGCGGTCCAGTCATCGGCCTGACTGGCCATCAGGTTGACCGGGGTGATGAGCTGCTCGGTTTCCAGAGCTTTATCGGGGCAGAGCACCCGGCGCTCGCCGCGGCCGGTGACCGTCAGAATCGGCATAAACACCGCCGTGACCTCGGTGTCTTCGGTGACGGTGATGCTGGTGGGATTGGTATTCGGCACCGGTCCGATCCAGTGACTGAACGCCCAGCCGTCGCCGGGCGTGGCGGAGAGTTCAACGGTTTCCTCATCTGCGGGATCGTAATAATACACCCCCGGAGGCGGCGACATCTCGCAGCCTTCTTCAGCCGCCTTTGCCGGAGTGATCGCCAGTGTTAATTTCACCTGGTTTTCACCGGTTTTCGGTTTTCTGATCTTGATGATGCGCACGCCCTCGGACTGCTCGCCGGAATACAGAGTATAGGTCACGCCGTCGTCCGGGGTGCGTGCGGATTTGTACAGACCGGAACGGTCGTCGCTGATGGCGATCATCTGCATGGGGAAATCGGTGGCCACGGACGGTCCGGATTGCAATGTCTGCTGATCCGGATTCCAGGCATGTGAGGTAATCAATCCGGCGCTGGACAGACTGGCGAAAAGCGTTCCTTCCAGCATCATCAGATCGCTCACAAAACCGTCATCGTCCAAAACCAGTTCGGAAACAGTCTGGACGTCCAACGGGTCGCCAATGTCGTAAAATTTGAGCAGCGATTCGGCGCGACCGCTGCCGTTCAGAGCAAGGATCAAGGTATTGCCGTCAACAGCGATATCCACCGGATCCCTTGTTTCGGTCAATGAATCCACAACAACGGGTTCGGCCGGATTCGAGATATCAATGATCACCAGACCGTTATTCTTCCAGCCTGCGCTAGTGGCCGCCGCGATATAGTGTCCGCTGAACACCGGACTCAACGCTTTGGCGCGGCCGGGAATCATGACGCTGCCGGTTAAATCAGGCGACTCGGGCGAACTTGTATCCACCAGTTCCAGCCGGGTTGACTGTTCATTCGCCGGATACTGATACGGCAGCGCAATTGCCAGGGAGTGATGAAACGTCATATCCGTAATCCGGTTCACGGATTGATATTCAGAGACAAGCTGCAGCTCTCCCCCGCTGCCCACATGGTAAACCGTCACCGTTCCGCTGTCGCTCGTCAGATAAACATGTTCATGCACATAGATGGAAACGCTATTGTGGTGAAGGTAGGTATGCAGCCGTTCGGGATTGAGAGGATCGTTCAAGTCAAAGACATTCAGGCTGTCGGTTTCGCCGGACAGATTGTGCAGACTGAACAGGTAATTTCCGTCCGTGGCGATATCGCCGAACCAGGTGTCCAGCTGCCCCTCTACGCTCATACTGAGAGGAATATCGAGGCTGTCGCCTTGAACATTCGAATGGGCCGGAACCAACGAAACAAACAGCAACATGAATACACGCACGCAAAACAGTTCGAGTTTGTTCATAACCTCCCTCCTTTTGCGGTGGTTAAAACCGATAAATTACATCATAATGAACACAGATGCACAGTGTCGGATGTTAATGGTCGGGGGAAAAGCAGTATGCTATACTATAATAGCTAATTTAGGGGGGATTGTCAAGGGTTTTTAGAACCGTATGCAGTAAATAGAAAAGTAAGCAGAGGGAATGAATGGAGAATGGAAAACAATGAAAAATTGACAAACGCTTAAACCGTTAAACATGATAAATTGGCAATAGGACGGGTAAAATGAACAGATAATCCATTTCATCCCTGTTCTTTGTTTGAGAACAAGTTGAAAGATTATTTTTTCAAAACAGGGTTTTAATCTTTATTAATTAATTGGCTAATGCCAGGGCAAACAGAACGTACTATAGTACGTTTTGTTTTCAAAGCCGGCAAAATCAAGGCGATTCAATCAAGCCCGTCCCGGTTGTAAATCTTCCGGGACGGATTTGTTTTTTGCTGTTGCGATTTCATTTGTTGACAGTCACTCAGAGTATTCGGGGAATAAACATGATGTATCTTTTTCCCCCAATTTTACCGATCCAGCAGCAGCAATAAACCTGCCGCAATGGCCAGCAGAGACATGATGACATCAAGATACTCGATATGGAAACTTAGCAGCGTAACAAGTCCGGTAACAATCAGCCAAATTGCCAGTAACAGAACTCCGATTTTCCCTTTTTTCTTCATGCTTTCTCCTTTCCAAGTGGAGGCCATTCATGCCGATTCAAGACCTGATGAATGCCTCCGGATGAAATCAGGCACCCGTAGAATTAAGGACGAGTGCGATTAAAAACAAGACACCATACATAAAATTGAGCGATTTTAGCCGATACTGCGTCAATGCCTCTGAATCCGAAAAGCCGCAACCACGGCGCATCAGAGCCCATCTTGACAACTGTTATCCTTTCAATTACAGCCCGAACAACAAACCGACATCAATCACGAAAAAGTCATTATCAATTTTATCAGACGTCGGGGTTTGTTCAAAATCATAATCAATGAACACATAGCGGATATCGCCTGTGAGCTTTAAATTTTTTCCAACCGGCAGTTCAATGCCGCCGCCGAAATGCCAGCCGAATTCCTGACTGGTCTCATCGTCCGGTTCAAACAGACCGACTTTATAATCATACTCAATCTTGGTATTGTACCAGCCGGCACCGACCGCCGCGTAGACGAGAGGCAGCGGATAAACCAGCCCGCTTACCATAACCGGATAATTGGTCACTTTAACATTGCCGTCAGCATATTCTTCAGAGCGATAAAGGATCGCGCCTTCTATGCCGAACGTTTGATTCAGTTTCATACGCACAGCGCCGCCTCCCAGCAGACTCCCTTCTTCCGCATCCTGAGCTTTCTGATATCCCAGCACAGGACCGATTCCCAGTCCCTGAGCATTGAGTGTTGCAGTAAAACCGATCATAAATACGATTACAAACAGCTTTTTCATTTTATACTCCCTGTTTGATAGTTAGAACCGCAATCCGAGTCCGATCACAAAATCGTCATAATCCCCCAAAATCAATTTGCCCTGTATATAGGGTGTCACATCCCCCACCGTATCAAATCCTAATCCCATCAGTAAATTTAAGCCTGTTTCTGTGTTGCTGTTATCTTTTCCGTCCCAATCAAAATACTGTATAGCCAGACCGGCACCTGCCCACATAAAAGCGCGTCGGCTGTGAAAGAAATCATAGTGCGCATCCAGATTAAACGTCATATACGTGGCATCTTCCAGCAGAATATATTCTATATTGGGATTGAGATAGGTATGACGGGCCAATGGTGTCAGCAATTCACCTCCGACAAACAGTTCTTCCATATCTGTATATGACCCCACCCGGACACCAAAATCTGCAGTCTGTGCGGGTAAAGTCATGACAAGCATCATCATTCCAATAATAGTCACTTGCATAAACTTTTGATTCATTCAAGCCTCCTGTGCATGTAAGTCCACCTGTTCAAAACCGGCAAAAGCACGGCGGTTCAGTTGCTATTGTTAACAAAGACCCATGGCAAAGGATTCCCATTGATTTGGCAAAACAGAGGACACAACAAGCCGTTTGATGCAGCTTTAAGCATGAACGTGATGGATTCCCGTATAGCGCCATTTTCCAATGCCTCGCGATACCCCTTCAGTCCAGCCATCTCTGATCACGGCATCAAATCAACCGAATCCTTGACGGATTTGTACCAGCGCCGCCATTTCGCTTGCATGGAATTCAGCATCTCCGGTTCTTCTTCGGCAAGATTCCGGGTCTCGGTTCGGTCCGATTCAATATCATAGAGATCCCATTCTTTTTCATAAAACACAGCTTTTGTATCATCCACACGCATTCCCCCGCCTTTTCTCCATTCCCAGAATAAAGGCTTTCCACGCCTGATGGATTCGCCCCGGAAGGAGGGTACGATAGCGGCGCCCTGCATCGGTGTAATTTTTTCTGCGTTATAGGTCTGGGGATAGGACGCGCCGGCAATTTCAACAAACGTCGACATAAAATCAATAAAATGGATCGGTTGGCGGTAAAATCCGCCGGTATTTACAATGTATCCCGTCCACTGTGCGATGAGCGGCGTGCAGATACCGCCCTCATGCGACCAGTTTTTCCAGTAACGCAGGGGCGTGTTTTGTACCGTGGCCCAATCCTCCCCCACTGTTTCATAGCTGGCCACAGCGCCGAAATCCTGAATATCCTCAGAGCGAACCCGGGTTGGGGCGCCTTCGGCACAGGCGCCGTTATCGGATGCAAACAGAATGAGCGTGTTGTCCAGCTCACCCTGTTGTTCGAGTTTGTCCAAAAGACGTCCGATGTTTTGATCCACACGATCGATCATTGCCGCATAGATCTGCATTCGCAGTATTTCTTTATCCCGTTCCAGGCCCTGCACGGACTCCCAGGGTTTGGGAACCGGAGACCTCCGGCAGCGGCGCTTTTTTCCGGTTCGATCAGTCCCATCTCGATCTGTCTCTGATACCGTTCATGACGGATAGCCTGATATCCTTTATCATAAACACCGTCATATTTGGCAATATCCTCCGGCCAGGCATGCAGCGGATAATGCGGCGCCGTATAAGACAGGTAGAGAAAAAACGGTTTTTCACGGGTTTCCGGTTCATCCAGCCAGGTCAGGGCTTTGTCTGTGAATGCATCGGTCGTATAAAAATCTTTATCCTCAGGTGTATAAGGGTAATAATGTTCCGCATCATCACACCAGTGACGCGTGCGTTTGCGGCCCGGTTCCGGTTCACCCGGTCGCTTTTCACCCGGATTCCAGAAATTACAGCAGCCGTCACGCAGACCGGTAATAGTGGTCAAATCCGCGATCATACAGGTTTTCCGTGCCGTGATGCTTTCCCGAAGCCAGGGTGCGGTACCCGGCGGACTTCAAAACCTCGCCCAGCGTCACCGCATTTTTGATTTCACCATGCTTTTCGTCCATGCCGCATTGCTGGGCATAGACTCCGGTGAGCAGACAGGCGCGCGACGGAAAGCACTTTGCGGTGTTGTAACATTGAGTGAACCGCAGACCGTTTTCAGCAAGTCTGTCGATATTCGGAGTTTTGATCTCGGCGCCATAGCAGCCCAAATCCGACCAGCCCATGTCGTCGACCAGGATAAAAAGAATGTTTGGTTTGTGTTCGGCGCCGCATGATATCATGCCGGAGAATCCGGCACTCGATAAAACAGCCGCACCGGCGCCGGCTTTTAAAAAGGTTCTGCGATTGCATGTGAAACTCATATTCTTGTCCTTTCCTTGAATAATGACATTTTACTCGATGGTACAGCATCCCGAACCTGACTCTTTTCACCTGCCCGTCTCTGCTCATACCCACAGTCCCAGCCAGGCAGTCGCAAAAAGCAGTAAAAGTACAGCCCGGGTATAAATAGAAAAGTAGCGGCGCTGTACATGTTTTCTATAATTCTGGAATTCATGGCCGAACCATTTTTTCAGCTGATTATCTTCAAAAAGCCCGTTGAGACTCTGAATGACAAACATCCAGCAGCGCCGCCGCCAGCATCCAGGATTGCCCGTATTCGTGTCTTTTTTCTTTTCGGCTCTGACTTGATAATTTAAGAGAAAATGTTTTTTTTCCAACAAGAATTCACAAAGTAGAGTATTTTTGAATGTCACTGTATCCGTTGTTAATCTATCCCGTGAAAATCAGCTATAGGTTTCGAGTATTCTGATAAAAATCGACCGATAAAGAGAAAAAGGCGCCTTGATGCAACACACATTTAATTCAAAAAAATGATTGTAATTGTAATCCGTGTTGATTAATTTAAAGTACAATAAAATATCCTTTAGCGCTGTTTACGGCTGTATCTTTTGAATTTCATTTTCGGCATGTATCACTTTACATGGACGCTCCTATGAAATGGATTGATGTCTGTATTTTTATCATGTTGCTTTTCATCCCCGAACCGCTCTGGAGCGTCAACAGCTACCCCGAATGGTTTCTTTATCCCTACAAATATCCCAACATCACCACCGGCTATTCCTATAACGGCCTGTCCGCCAAAGAAGACGTCGTCAGCATGCTAACAGCCTATTCCGATTGTGTGGTCAACGGGCACCTCGAGGTCTTTGAATACCCCGGACGCGATGACGTTTTAAAAAACAGCGAATATTATTACTGGTTTTCTGAACAATCCGCAGACAATCTGCGCTCCCGAATTATTCCATTACAGCGATATGATATTGACCTGCTCACCAAAGACTATATTCAGGCGTTTTCAATGGACAGCATAAAACTCGATTCTGTACCGCTGGTCGATATTCAAACGCTAAAACGTCCCTGGTGGATCGAAAAATTCTGTTTTGAAAGCGATCAATACTATTACGGAGTCGGCATGTATACGTCACAGGGACGGGAAAACGATGCCTGGAAAACCGCGGAAGAACAGGCCGTATTTTCCATCCTGACGCATGTGGCTGTCAGATTCCACAATATTGTAATCCTGAAAAAAACCAGTTCACCGCAGGAGGGGTTTACAAAGATTTCGTTTCTCGAGTTAAGGTTCCATCTGGAAAACATTCATATTCTGGAACGCTATCCGGACTGGAAGAATCAGCTTTATTATGTATTGGTGCGTATTCATAAATCGAATATACATTCACCTTTACTCAAGCAGTGAGGGGTCCTCATGAAACAATTATTTACAGTTTTGTTATGCTTTGTCTCAATGGGCTTTGGCTATGATTACAAGGTAACGGTCAGCTGGGATGAAATGGCCATGATGGGCGATGCCGAAGGGGTGCTGCAGTATATGCACGACGGGGAAACCGAAGTGATCCGCGGAAACCTGCGCGAATCTTCAAATGACGGCAACATTACAGCCGCCTCTTCCCTGTCAGGCGGGATTCAGGAATTTATCATCCAAGAATCCCGTGATTGCCAGATCAACCTGTGGATCGCCAATAATTTGATGGATGAATCCTTTGCCGGCAAAGAGGATTACCTCATGTTGTCGCGCTCCAAAGCAAAGATTGAGGTCACGGATCAGAGCAGCAACCAGACGGTTACCGTCAGCATCCCGGCGGAAACATCCGGACTGATTTTTCACGGCGGTTCCATTATTGACGGCGTCTTTTACAAGGTGTCAGAAATGTACGAACGCCAGCGGCTCTGCAAAGTCCGGCTTTTGAACGCGGCAAACGGAGACCCATTGCCGGACGTCAAGGTTTCCCTGATCAACACTGCCACCGGTCAGGAGGTCGTCACCGGCCGTACAAACGCCAACGGCGGTTTCGAACATCAGCTGGAATACGGCCGCTACACAGCACGATTCGAAAAGGACGAGTTTATTCCGTCCGAACACACGTTTCAAATGGACCTGAATGAACTGCCGGTGTTTATAAATGCCGCGCTGACGCCGCGAATCAAAGAACTGCGTATTGTATTGACATGGGGCGCCGCTCCCCCCGACCTGGATGCTCATCTGGCCGGACCCGATCCGGCAGGCGGCCGCTTTCATATCTGGTGGCACAACAAAGCGCTGATCGGCGGTAAGAACTTTTTAGATGTCGATGACCGCCAATCCTACGGACCGGAAACCATCACCGTGTATAAACCGGCCGAAGGCATTTATCATTATGCCGTTCATAATTTCAGCGGCAGAAAACGGCCGAATCATAAAACACTTTCCTACTCTCAGTCCAGAGTGGATGTCTATGCAGACGGCCGGCACCACTCCACAGTTACCATACCGGTCAACCGCAAAGGCAACACCTGGCATGTATTTGATTTTGATGCAGCCGGTGAGATTGTGCCGGTCAACACATTTTCCGGCTGTGTGAACAGTTCAAAAGTTACTCAATAAGAAAGGGGTTTGCCATGAGATCAACCATTGCACTCTGTATTATCCTACTCATTCTGATGTCATTGTCATTGACCGCTCAGGAAAGCTATGAAGACTGGCTGAAAAAAGATCAGCAAGCGTATGAGAATTATCTGAGCGAACAGGACCGGGCGTTTATGGATTTTTTAAAAGCCGACTGGGAAGCGTTTCAGTCCTTTCAGGGGATTCACCCGGATACCACCCCGAAACCCGTGGACACCCCTGTTGCGCCAAATATCAAACCGCCGGAACCGCAACCGGAGACAGTCCCCCCCGAACCGGTAGAGGTGCCGCCGGCCCCGGAAGAGCCGCAAGCAGAGGCGCAACCGCAGAGGCCGTGCCCGGAACCGGAGCAGGAACCCGAACCGCAAGCGCCGGAATGGGACCAGCCGATAGAGCCCGAGCCCGAACCCGAGCCTGAACCCGAACCAATACAGCCGCCGCAACCGCAGCCGGATCAATCCACGCTAAATGTGCGGTTTTACCAAACATCCCTGAGCATTCCGTCTCCGGATGATCTCGATTTAACGCTGCAACGTCCTCTCAATAATGAATCGTTTGCAAAGGCCTGGGAGTCGCTGGCTCGATTAAATTTCAAGCCCACGCTCGACTATATGAGCAGCGTTTCCGAACGCATGTCGCTGAATGACTGGGGCTTTTTGCAGCTGGCGCAACGCTATGCCGAGGTGGTGTTTCCCGGACAAACCTCCAAACAGCTGGTGCTGGACTGGTTCATCACCAATAAATCCGGGTACAAGGTTAAAATCAGCTATCAGAGCGGCGACGTCCTGCTGCTGCTGCCGTTCAAGCAGACCGTCTATGAACTGCCCTATACCAGCATTGACGGACAAAAATACTATTTTTATGCACCGGATAAAAGTCTGGACACCGGCAAACCGCTGTACAGCTATAAAAAAGATTATCCGGATGCGGACAGAACCCTGAATTTGTCGCTGGAAACCCTGCCGGACATTTCGCCGGACATGGGAGAAAAATCCCTGACCTTCGAATACGCCGGGCAGCCGTTTGAGATGACGGTTGCGTATAAAAAAGATGCGGTGACGTTTCTGGCCGATTACCCTCAGAGTGAAATCGGGATTTTTGTGCGCTCGCATCCCTCCCGGTCGTTTCAGTCATCTATCATCAAGGCGCTGCGTCCGGCCCTGAAAGGCAAAACCGAACTGGAAGCGGTCAATTTGCTGCTTCACTTTGTGCAAACCGGATTTGAATATCAAACCGATGACCAGCAGTTCGGCAAAGAAAAATATCTGCTGCCCGAAGAGACCATTCATTATCCGGCCTCGGACTGTGAAGACCGGTCGCTGTTGTTTTCTTTTCTGGTGAATGAACTGCTCGGCAATAAAGTCATTCTTCTGGACTTTCCCGGGCATATATGTACCGCTGTTCAGTTGAACACCGAGCTGGACGGTGACAGCGTCGAATATAACGGCAGCCGCTATACCGTATGCGACCCGACCTATATCAACGCCACCGCCGGCATGCTGATGCCCAATTTCGCCGGCGTGCAACCGGAGGTGATTGCTTACAATTAAAACGCTCCGATATCCCTGTACAGATAATGGCGCAAACATAAAAAAACCCTCTGCGGGCCCGGCATGTTTTGAGTGACAATCATTCCGGGCTCACCGAGGGTTTATAAAACCAAATGAATTAGACCTGATTATTCGTCAAAGCGCTTGGTATACGTATGGCAATACGGTGTTGATCCTTTTTTCTCGTAATAGTCCTGATGATAGTTTTCCGCACTGTAAAATGTGTCCGCCGGTTTAATTTCCGTCGCCACATCATAGCCTTTTTCTTTCAGCGTTTTAATCAGGCTCCTGTGTCACTTTTTTTGTGCTTCATCCTGTACAAACACAGCCGAACGGTACTGTTCGCCCACATCCGGTCCTGGCGATTCACCTGGGTCGGATCATGGATTTCGAAAAACAGCCTGGCCAGTTCCCGGTACGACACTTTGGACGGATCATAGGTGATTTCCACCGCTTCCGCGTGACCGGTTGTGCCGCTGCACACCTCCTGATACGTCGGATTCTCTTTATGGCCGCCGGTGTAGCCGGACACCACGGATTTGACGCCGTCCAGTTTTTCAAAATGATACTCGACGCCCCAGAAACAACCGCCTGCAAACACAGCTTTGGCTTGTTTCGATTGCGAATTCACAGCGTCCGCCTCGGAGTTGAAATTCAACGATACGGAATTGACACAGTGCCGGGTATCTTTGGGCGTAAACCCTTCGCCGTAAAACACATGTCCCAGATGACCGCCGCAATTGGCGCAGACAATTTCAGTGCGGCGTCCGTCCGCATCCGGCTGCTTTTTGACAGCGCCCTCAATTTCATCGTCAAAACTGGGCCAGCCGCAGTTTGAATTAAATTTGCTGTCGGATTGATACAAAGCCGCCCCGCAGCGCTTGCAGGTATAGGTACCGTCCTCTTTATGATCGACATATTTGCCGGTCCAGGGCCGTTCCGTGCCCTTTTCCAGAATCACATATTTTTCAAAATCCGTCAATTCGTTATATAGTTTGTCCTGAGCCATAAGGCCTCCCGTGAGTATAACACATAAAAGTAATAGTCGCATAACTGCCTCCTTTTGTTTTATGAGATTATAATACAAATATCAGCAGCTAAATGTTCCATATTACAATGCCCTTGCGAAACCCGCATTTTTACGGCCTTGTCTCCTTTATGATCAAAAGAGCCAGAATATTTGGCGCAGAAAAAAAGGCACAGGCGCTCTGCAGTGACATAACTTACCAGAGTTCAGCTGCCTCGCTCAACCTTCCGGTACTCTATTACTTTGGTATCCAGATCGCTGCGTTCATAACCACTCACTTTGAAAACAAGCTCGAAATAGTCTGGAAATAGTTCATATTTTTTTTCAAACAATTCAGTCAACTCTGATAAAGATTCCGGACGGGTCAAATATTTTGCGGCGCCTCGGGAGCCGGAGGCACTGAAACTGGAAATCAGTAAAATTGTATTGTGGTTCGGACCGGGCAGTTTTTTCACGATACAATAATCTACATGCAGTTTGCTTAAAAGACGCGGTTGGATCATACCTTTTTATCACGGAAGCCCCGTTTTGTATGACAATTTGTTTTCGCGAAAAATCAAATTTGTAATCTAATCGTTGACTCATCAATTCCAGGAGCCCCAGTGAACGATAATAACCGACATAAATGATATTATTGTCCTTTAATTCGCGCGGCGTTACAGCAGAGGAACGCTGTAAATAATAGTTCTGATTAGAAACCATGCAAACCGGTATAATATCCACCATAGGCCAGACGCTGTTCATGGCAAAATACTCCGGACTGTTTTCCTGAACGGTTTCGAATGTCGAGAAGGATACTGCTGCTTCAATTTTTCAAGTTCATCATCGGATTCCACCTGATTATAGCGAACAAGTACAAACTGCTGTAAATCGGGATCATACTTTCTGAAAAAATATATTTCACCCAGGACTATCATATTGGGCAGCGAAGACTGGTTAAAAACACTCCATACCGGGTGCTTTGTCGCTTGTACAGCTTTGATGAAATTTTGATTCAGTTTTATATTTTCCTGTTTGAGATCCAGGAAATAATCTCCGATAAAAAATCCCAGCACCACGACAAGAATCATAACAAGGGGTATCAATAATTTATCCCGGATACGGCTTTGATTGTCGTTTTTACGAAACTGACAGCATAATGCCCTCGCGGGATCTCGATTCTTATATGGGTTCATTCTTTCCTTCCTTCTGATAATACTTGTCCAGTTTCTTTCGCAAATGAAACACATTTACGCGAACATTGGTATCCACATTGGGATTATAATCAGCATTTTTGCCAAAAACATCCACAGCAATAGAGTATTCATCGGGCGTTCTTCCCTGCATAGATTCGTGCACCAGAAAAGTCAACAACTGTTTGTGTTTCCTGGCGTGCACAAATTCCGGACTTTTCAGAACACGTTTTAAGATTTCCTCTCTTGTTTTATTGTCGGGCATATTTTATCCAAAATTAATAAAAAAGTATGCGTTAAAAGCGCAATGATCGATTAGCTCAAATCCAAGCAAAAGTCATTGATAATTTTAAAAATATAATTCTTGATCAATAAAGATGCAAGACAATTATAGTTTTACCAAAATTTTCCTGTTTAAGAAATTGTTAACAGTGAATTAAACCGTTAATAACCGTTAAATTACACGTAAATTAACTTGAAACTAACTCTGTTTTTATGTATATGATAGGTGTGACATTAATCAATCAACATATTCTCATCGCCATCGACTCGAATAGGCATCAGCCTTTACATATTGCATAACTACAGAGACATGATTAACGTTTATAATCCAATACTCTGCCGAAATGGTTATTAAAGATAAATCATATAAATATCAATATTTTCACCAGACAAAGGAGGTAAAGTTACAAACTAACAAGAAAGTGAGAGTAACTCATCAATCAGGAGGATATGAAAATGTTGAAAAAAGCTATTATTGGATGTATATTTTGTTTACTACCATTTGCTTTGTTTTCCGCAGAGGTTCAGGTCGAACCCGGTGACGCGACACTGAGCGCCGCTATAACGGCGTGCGATGACGGCGATGTATTGGTGCTGCAGGACGGCGGCGAGTACCGTGAAACGGATCAGACGGTTCTGCCGATTGCTGTCGACGGCATTGAATTGACCATCAAGGCGGAAGACGGATACAGCACGCGTCCGGTGATTTCATTTCCCGCCTTCCCAAGCGGAGGTAACATTGCGGCAGAAACTTTTGGATTTGAATTGTCTGATTGCGATTTCACCGTTCAGGGTCTGGAATTTGACTGCGGCATGGCCGATACCAGTCAATATAAAGCGCTTGCTGCATTGTTTAACATCAGTTGGGAGACCACGCTTCAGATGATTGATAAATTCACCATTGATGACTGTTTTATTCATCATGTGTTCTGGCCCTGGGTCGTGTTGTACATGGTGAAAGCGGTGATCACGCCAGCGCCTTTGTTGGAATCGATTCTTGTATCATCACCAATTCTCTCTTTTACAAAGCGCCCAAAGCAATGACCACCAAAAATGCCATTCTTAATTATCTCTGGGTTGAAAACAATACATTTTGGCAGAGCGAGCGCAAATCGATTCGTGCGGAGGATCGGGGCAATGGCAGCAATCCCGAGATTCATATTCTGCACAATACTTTTTATGCGCTGGGTGACAGAGCGATGCAATTACGCTATTCGGTTGAAGATCCCAACAGCATCACGATCAAGAATAACATTTTTGCCAAAATCATCAGTGATTTGGGCGCAGAACCGGGTGGCGATAATGCAAAAGATCCGATTCAAATCCGTGATAATGAAAACACGATGGTCGAGTACAATCTGTTTTACATGACAGATGCCATTGATATTGCGGACAGCACAGACGCCAAAAACAACTGGTGGGATGTGGACCCGAAATTCGCCAACGCGCCGTTGGCATTGGATCCAGGGCCGGACGCTGATTTCACGCTGGCGGAAGATTCACCGGCTTTGGGTGAAGCGGATGACGGCACAGCCCTGGGTGATGTACGTTGGGACCCGACAGCAACGGCTGTTGCATCCGAACCGGTATCAACACCAAACGGCTTTACCCTGAAACAGAATTATCCGAACCCGTTCAATCCGACAACAACCATTGAATATACCCTGAGTAAAGCTGACTGGACCACAATAAAGGTATATGATACGATGGGCAGAACAGTGGCGACTCTGGTTCATGATCTGGTTCCGGCCGGTTCTCATCATATTACTTTTGACGCAGGCGATTTGCCATCCGGTGTTTATGTTTACACCATCACATCGGGCGCATTGCATGCTGAAAAGAAAATGCTGGTTCTGAAATAATTAACA